>JAHWLA010000126.1 GCA_019347595.1 Actinomycetota bacterium | reverse complement strand
TTCGATCGCCTTGCCGCCCAGCTTCGTGGCGTCGAGCGAGGCGAGGCCGCCGCCCCGCTCCGCCTGAGGACCAAGCGCGGTGCCTAGTCACATCGGGGCTCGGCGCTAAAGAACCCTCCACCGGCTACCGAAGGATGAGGAGCGCCACCCAGCGGGGGTGACGCTGTTCGGGAGGAGGTACCCCATGAAGGCTCGCCTGTACAGGCTTGCCACGGGCTTTGCCGGCCTTGCCGCGACCGTTGCGCTCCTCGGCGCACCCCGGAAGTGGTAGGGGCGCAAGCCCGCCCGTAACGGTGCGGCACCGGGTGATGCTGGCACCCGGGACCGCCCATTTTCCCCGCCGCGACGACCGACAGCAGCGAAGGCCAGACCTTGGATCACATCCGCACGCGCCTCGGCCGGTGGCAGCCGGTGCACCGCTATGTAGCGGTCGTCTGTGCGCTCGGTCTGCCTGTCCTGGCTGTCGTTGTCGGCACGACGTTCCACGAGCTCGTCGAGGCCGCCCCCGGGTTCGTCGTCTTCTTCGGCCCGCTGATCGTGCTCGGCGAACTCCTCCCCATCCGCGTCATGCGGCGCGACGGCGAGGAGGAGATCACCGTCTCGACGACCTTCGCCTTCGCCCTGCTGCTCACGTCGGGGGCGGCTGCTGCGCTGCTGTCGTTGACGGCGGCGTCGCTGCTCGCCGACACCATCCGGCGCAAGCCGTACTGGAAGGTGGCGTTCAACGCCGCCCAGTTCTCACTCTCGATCGGCGCCGCCGCCGGCGTGATGCATGCGCTCGGTGTCGCCGCGCTGCCGCGCGCCAACATCACAGGCGCCGACCTCCCCGTGCTGATCCTGGCGTCCGTGGTCTTCTTCCTCGTCAACAACACGGTGATGGGCACGGCCATGGCGCTGGCCGAGAACCTGCCCGTCCGCAAGTTCCTCGGCCGCGACTTCCTCTTCCAAGCGGGGACGACCGGCGTGCTGCTGAGCCTGGCGCCAATCGTGGTGGCAGCGTCGGACAACACCCTGTTCCTCATCCCGCTGCTCCTCATGCCGATCGCCGCCGTGCACAAGTGCGCGTCGATCCTGCTGGCCAAGGAGCACCAGGCAGCCCACGACCCGTTGACCGGGCTGCCCAACCGCACGCTCTACCGTGAGCGGGCGGTGGAGGCGGTCGAGGACGCCAAGGCGGCGGGCACCGATGTGGCCGTCATGCTCATCGACCTCGACCGCTTCAAGGAGATCAACGACACCCTCGGCCACCACATCGGCGACATCCTCCTCCAGCAGATCGGCCCGCGCCTCGAAGCGGTGCTGCGCCGGGAGGACACCATCGCCCGCCTGGGCGGCGACGAGTTCGCCGTCCTCCTCCACGACGTGGCCGACCAGGCCTCGGCCATGGACGTGGCCGACCGGATGCTGGAGGCGCTCGAGCAGCCGTTCACGCTCACCGACGTCATCCTCGACATCGACGCCTCCATCGGGATCGCCCTCCACCCCGAGCACGGCGACGACATCGACACGCTGCTGCAGCGGGCGGATGTCGCCATGTACCTGGCCAAGGAGACGCGCAGCGGCTACCAGGTCTACAGCCCCGAACGCGACCCCTACAGCCCCAAGCGGCTCACCCTGCTGCACGAGTTGCGCAGCGCCATGGAGAGCGGCCAGTTCGTCATCCACTACCAGCCGAAGTCGAGCCTGGCGTCGGGCCGGCCGATCGGCGTCGAGGCGCTCATCCGCTGGGAGCACCCCGAGCACGGGCTCCTCCCGCCCGACCTGTTCATCCCGATCGCCGAGCGGAGCGGACTGTCGCGGCCCCTCACGCTGTACGTGCTCGACCACGCGCTGGCCCAGGTCCGCACATGGCACGACGAGGGATTCGAGATAGGCGTCGCCGTCAACCTGACGTTGCGCAACCTCCACGACCCGACGTTCCCCCTGGACGTCGCCCGTCTTCTCCAGGCCAACGACGTGTCGGCGCAGTGGCTTCAACTGGAGATCACCGAGTCGATCGTGATGGCCGACCCCGTGCGCGTGCTCGGGGTGCTGAAGGCGTTGGGCGACATGGGGATCGACCTCGCCCTCGACGACTTCGGCACCGGTTACTCGTCGCTGGCCCACCTCAAGCGCCTGCCCGTGCGGGAGCTGAAAATCGACAAGTCGTTCGTCATGAACATGACTCGCGACGAGTCCGACGCCGTCATCGTCCAGTCGACCATCGATCTCGCCCGCAACCTCCGCCTGCGTACCGTGGCCGAGGGTGTGGAGGACGAGGAGACGTGGTTCCGGCTGGCCCGCCTCGGCTGCGACGTCGCCCAGGGCTACTACCTGAGTAAGCCCATACCGCCCGCCGAGCTCACCGCCTGGATGCGGGCGCAACTCCCCGCCGTCGAAGCCGCCCACCCCGCCTGACCCGCCTGCTCGTTCTGGTCCCCGAATCGCGCGCTATGGCGCGCGATTCGGGGACCAGAACGGTGGGTTCGTACGATGGCGGCACCGTGATCCCCCTCGACCGCATCCGCAACCTGTCCATCGTCGCCCACGTCGACCACGGCAAGAGCACCTTGTCGGACCGAATCCTCGAGCTGACCGGTGCCGTCGACGCCCGCGACATGCGCGAGCAGTACCTCGACTCCATGGACATCGAGCGCGAGCGGGGCATCACCATCAAGGCGCAGAACGTCCGGGTGCACTGGAAGGACGCGGTCATCCAGCTCATCGACACGCCCGGACACGTCGACTTCGGCTACGAGGTGAGCCGCAGCCTGGCCGCGTGCGAGGGCGTCGTCCTTGTCGTCGACGCCGCGCAGGGGATCGAGGCGCAGACCCTGGCCAACTGCTTCCTCGCGCTCGAGTCCGACCTCGAAATAGTTGCGGCTCTCAACAAAATCGACCTGCCTGCCGCCGATCCGGACCGCTACGCGGCCGAGATCGAGCACGTCCTCGGTATCCCCGCGGGAGAGATTCTCCGCATTTCGGCCAAGACGGGGGAGGGCGTGCCGGAGCTGCTCGACGCCATCGTCGAGCGCATCCCGCCGCCCAAGGGCAACCTCGACGCCCCCCTCCAAGGCCTGATCTTCGACTCGTACTACGACCAGTACCGCGGTGTCGTCAGTGCAGTGCGCGTCATGCACGGCACAATGCAGAACGGCCAGCGACTGCGCTTCATGCAGGCGGGCGTCACCCACGACGTGGAGGAGATCGGCTTCCGCTCGCCGGTTCCCACGCCGACGGCGACCCTGGGCCCCGGCGAGGTCGGGTACCTCATCGCCGGTATCAAGGACGTGCGCGAGGCCCGTTCGGGCGAGACGGTGACCACCGCGACACACGGCGCCACCGAGCCTCTGCCCGGTTACCGGGACCCCAAGCCGATGGTGTTCTGCGGGCTGTACCCGGTCGAGGGCGACGACTTCGCCGACCTGCGCGAGGCGCTGGAGAAGCTGCGGCTGAACGACTCCTCGTTCACCTACGAGCCGGAGACCTCGGGTGCCCTCGGGTTCGGCTTCCGCTGCGGCTTCCTCGGCCTGCTGCACATGGAGATCGTGCGCGAGCGGCTGGAGCGGGAGTTCGACCTGGCCCTCATCGCCACCGCCCCGTCGGTGGAGTACGTGGCCCATCTGGAGAACGGCAAGGTCGTCGAGGTCGACAACCCCTCGGACATGCCCGACCCCCACAAGCTGGCGTCGGTGGAGGAGCCGTACTTGACCGCCACCGTTCTCTTGCCGACCGAGTACACCGGCACCGTGATGGACCTGTGCCAGACCCGGCGGGGCGAGATGGTGAAGATGGAGTACCTCTCGCCGGAGCGGCTGGAGCTCGTGTACCGCATCCCGCTGGCCGAGGTCGTCGTCGACTTCTTCGACCAGCTCAAGTCGCGCACCAAGGGCTACGCCTCGCTCGACTACGAGCCCGCCGGCTACCAGCCCGCCGATTTGGTGAAAATCGACGTGCTCCTCAACAACGTGCCGGTCGACGCCTTCTCCACGATCATGCACCGAACGAAGGCCGACGAGTACGGCCGCAAGATGACGTCGAAGCTGCGCGAGCTCATCCCGCGGCAGATGTTCGACGTGCCCATCCAGGCCGCCATCGGCGGGCGCATCATCAGCCGGGAGACGGTCAAGGCCAAGCGCAAGGACGTCATCGCCAAGTGCTACGGCGGCGACATCTCCCGCAAGCGCAAGCTGCTGGAGAAGCAGCCGACAACTCCCGCACCCGCCATGGGTGCGGCACATCCAAGCGGGGGACACAGCGCTCATCACAACCTCCGCCGCTTTGGTTGTCCCCCGGAACCCCCCCAGCCCCCCCCCCCCCTCCACCCCCTCCCCCATCCTGTGGGGCGGAGTTGGGGCCGCCCCAGCGGCCCCAACTCCGCACACTTCGATGCGGTGGCGGTTCAGCGGAGGAAGCCGAGGAGGCCGGCTTCGACCACGGCCCGCGACCACGGGCGGACCATGGCCCGCAACCGGTCGCAGTCGTCCTGCCCGAGCGCCCGCCACGGCGCCAGCGACACCTCGTCGGTGACCCGCTCGTAGCGCTCGCGGGTGGCGCGTCCCGCCTCGGTCAGCGCGCCGTCCGGGTCCACCCAGCCTCGTTCGCGCAGCCACGCCTCGGCCGCCTCCCAGTCCAGGTCGGACCATCCCCGCGACCCCTGGAGGAACGACCGGGGCACCTCGCCGTCGGCTGCGTGCATGACGAGGGCCTGGCATCCGTTGAGGCCCTCGCCGACCAACGCCGCCACGTGCCCGTCGCCGCGGAACTCGCGCAGCAGTGAGATGGCGTGCCACAGCACCAGATGCGGCTCGTCGTCGTCGGGCCACGCCAACGAGGCGTACCCGCCGAACAGCGCCCGCCCCGCGGGGTCGCACGCCTCAGCCGCCCGCCGGGCCAGCGCGGCCGCCTCGCGGGTGACCGTCACGTCGTCGAGCAACTCGTGCAGCACCTTGTCGACCGCCTCCATGCGGGCCTCGATCCACGCCGCGGGCGACATGCGCTCCCACGCCGCGGGCAGTGAGGCAGCCACCAGGGCGGGGGAGAAATTGAAGAACGTGGCCACCACCACTTCGGCGGGCACGGGGCCCATGGGCGCCGCCCGCGCCGCGAAGTAATCCAGGTGTGCGACCTGGGGCGCGAAGTAGACGAACGAGTGGTACGGCTCCAGGGTCCGCCACATCTTGCGGGCGACGACAGGCTCCATGACCCGAGCCTATGGCGGTGTCGCTATAGTCGCCGCCCACACCTGACCAAATGGGGGGAAACCATGAAAAAGGTGACGGGCCTCTTGGCCCTGCTGTCCCTGCTCGTGCTGCCGTCGACGATGCCGCCGCCGGCCGCCGGAGCCCTTGTCCACGACCCGATCCTCTTCGTCCACGGCTGGAACTCGAACTCCACCACGTGGACCACGATGATCGGCCGCTTCCAGGCCGACGGCTGGGCCTCGAACGAGCTCTACAACTGGCAGTACAACTACAAGCAGTCCAACGCCACCACGGCGGCGGAGATCGCCACCAAAGTCGACGAGATCCTGGCGGCGACCGGTGCCACCAAGGTCGACATCGTCACCCACTCCATGGGCGGCCTGTCGTCGCGCTACTACTCCAAGAACCTCGGCGGCTCGGCGAAGATCGACGAGTGGGTCTCCCTGGGTGGCCCCAACCACGGCACGGACACGGCCAACTTCTGCTTCGACACGTCGTGCAAGGAGATGCGCATCGGCTCGACGTTCCTCACCAACCTCAACGCCACAGACGAGACCCCGGGGACGCCGAACTACCGCACGTGGTGGTCGCCGTGCGACACGATCATCAACCCCGACTCCAGCGTGTCGCTGACAGGGGCGGTCAACACCCAGACGGCGTGCATCTCGCACGGCGACCTGCATGAGGACGCCACCGTGTACGGGCAGGTGCGCGACTTCGTGGCGTAGCCCCTTCACCGACAAGCGGGCGAAACGACCGGCCGGACCCATACCGCGCGGTCCGGCCGGTTTGCCCGTATCCTTCGCTCGTCGGGGGACGGTGAAGGGAGTCGCGGGATGGCGGTGCGATGCAGTGCGTGCGGGCTCGAACTTCCGATGAACCCGGGCCGCTACACGACGTGCCCGCGATGCCCTGAAGTGGACGTCGCCGCCCGCATCGCTGCCGAGCTGGTGGAGGCGGCGCTGTCCCGGGCCGATGCCGAGACGGCTCTACGGCTCCTGTCGACGGCGGAAGCCTGGCGCAGCATGACGCGCGTCGCCGCGGCCGAGCGTTGAGCCGCGCCGTGATCACCGATGATGGTGAGGTGCCGCTCAGTCGACCGATCACCGTCGTCATCGCCGACGACGACAGCCACCTCCGTGACCTGCTTCGCCTTCGGCTCGACCTCGACGGGCGATTCGTCGTCGTCGGTGAGGCGGCCGACGGTGTGCAGGCGGTGGAGGTTCTCCGCGCCC
This sequence comes from Actinomycetota bacterium, assembly GCA_019347595.1. Classification (GTDB taxonomy): domain Bacteria; phylum Actinomycetota; class Acidimicrobiia; order Acidimicrobiales; family JAHWLA01; genus JAHWLA01. The sequence continues at coordinate 1,606 of JAHWLA010000126.1, read as the reverse complement.
GTCGACCCGATGCCGTGGTCCTCGACGTCGGCATGCCGCGCATGACGGGGCTGGAGGTCGTCACACAGGTGCGCCGGGAACTGCCGGACACCCGGATCGTGCTGTTCACCAGCCTGCTCGACCCGGCGTTGATCGAAGCGGCCGACGCCCAGGGGGCCGACGCCTACCTCGACAAGGGCGACATCGTCGGGGCGCTGATCCCCACGATCGTCTCCCTGGTGCACGGCGACCCGGTGGGTTGACGACCGCTCCGACGGGGCAGGACCGACAGGGAACGTCGTAGTCCTGGGGAAGGAGCACGTATGGCCGAGGGCCACGAGCAGCAGAGCGAGTGGGAAGAGCACACCCACGAGGCGCTCGTCCACTCCCATCGTCACTACCACGTGACCCACAACCACAACCGCATGGCAGGCGGGTTCGACCACCTCAGCTCCGAGCACGAGCACGAGCACGACCACGCGGCGGTGACCCACAACCACTACCCGCACGAGAACTTCGACCACGAGCACCAGGGCGAGGCGCACGACCACGACCACGCCACCCCGGTGAAGAAGGCCACCGCCAAGAAGGCGGCGTCCGCCAAGAAGGCGCCCGCCAAGAAAGCCGCGGACTGACGGCGAGCCGCGGCCGTGCGGCGCCGGACCGCTATTCTGCGCGCGCCCTCTGACGGGAGACGACGCGTTTGCAGGATTGGGCCCCGGACCCCACGGCAGCCGTCATCGCGCACGGACTGCTCAATTCGATGGCGATCATCTCGGGGGCGGCCGACACGCTGCGCGAGCTGGGGGCCGACCTGCCCCCCGACCGGCGCGACCAGCTCCTGCGCATGATCGCCGAGCAGGCCCAGTACGTCAGCGAGATGCTCGGCGACCTGGCCCGGGGGCTGCCCGTCGGCGTGCTGCGCCAGCTCGACGCCCTCAGCGAAGGGCATGGGCGAACCGGCGGCCAACTGCCGTGAACGCCTGGCACTCGGTATCATCGAGTGCCAGCCATGTTGGACGAACGGAAGGCCGCCATCCTCCGAGCCGTCGTGGAGGGCTACATCGAGACGGCCCAGCCCGTCGGGTCGGCGCACGTCGCCCGCTCGACGGACATGGCGGTGTCGTCGGCGACCGTGCGCAACGAGATGGCCGTCCTCGAGCGCGACGGGTACCTGGCCCAGCCGTACACCAGCGCCGGGCGCATCCCTACCGACAAGGGCTACCGCTTCTTCGTCGACCAGCTCTCCGGCCCGGGCCCGCTCGATCCGGGCAAGCAGGTGCTCGTCCGGGAGTTCTTCCGGAAGACCCACGGCGAGCTCGAGCAGATGCTCCACGACACCAGCCGGCTGCTCTCGCGCCTGACCGACTACGCCGCTGTCGTGGTCGGTCCCGCTCACGAAGCGGCGGCGGTGCGCTCGGTGCAACTGGTGGGGCTCGGTTCCCGGCTGGCGCTGCTCGTCGCCGTCCTGTCCAACGGCGTGGTGGAGAAGCGGTCGATCGAAACGAAAGACGAGGTGGGCGACGAACGGCTGGGCGCCGTCGGCGCCGTGCTCGCCAAGCACCTCGTGGGCCGGGCGCTCAACGACCTGCCCGCCGTCCCTCCCTCCGGCGATGCCGCCGTCGAC
>JAHWLA010000125.1 GCA_019347595.1 Actinomycetota bacterium | reverse complement strand
GAAGGAGACCGACGATTCGGTCTCGCCCACCACCTCGAAGCCCGGCGGCAGGCCGGCCTCGACCGGATGGGTCGACAGGATCCTCTGGGCGAAGCCGTGCAGCGTCTGGATGGCGGCGTCGTCGACCTCGACGACGGCACGAGCGCACGCCTCGTCGCCGTCGGCCGCGGTGCGCTCCAACTCGATGCGGATGCGGTCGCGCAGTTCGGCTGCCGCCTTCTCCGTGAACGTGATGGCGGCCGTGCGGGCGATCGACGCCCCGGCGCGCACGAGGTTCACCACGCGGCGCACGAGCTCGGTGGTCTTCCCCGTGCCCGCGCCCGCCTCCACGAAGAGGGTGGCGTCGAGCCGCGTCCGCACGGCGTGACGGGCCTGCTCGTCGGTGGGCATCGCCGTGGTCACCGGTCGTCGTCGTCGCTGGGCGCCAAATGCCGATACGGATCGAGAGCGACGTCGACCTGCAGCCGCTCCCACGCCGCCTGCCGGTCGCCCGGGCACACCCGGTCGTAGGGGCAGTACGTGCAGTGTTCGAACCCCTCGCGGCCGCCCCGCCCGCCCGGGTTGGCGGGGAACAGGCCGGCGTCGACGCCTTCCCCGACGGCCTCCAACACCTCGTGGAGCCGTCGAGTGGTGCGCTCGTCGAGCGCCACGGGGATGCGGCGGTAGCCCGCCTTCTCCCCGACGAACCAGTACGCGGCTTCGGTCGGGATATCGCCGTAGCGAAGGCGCGCCGCCAGGGCGTAGACGGGAAGCTGGAGCAGCCGCCCGCCTTTCACGGGGTCGGCGCCCAGCGCCCGGTAGGCGATATCGCTGCCCGACTTGTAGTCGAACACCACCATCCGCGTGGCGTCGGGGGCCACGTCGACGCGGTCGATGCGGCCGCGGAACGAGACCTTGCGCCCGCTGGGCGTGACCACCTCGACCGGCGGGAGCCCGTCGGCATCGAGCCCGAACGACAGCTCGCCCGCCACCGGCACCACGCCGAGCTCGGCGCGCATCTCCTCGTCGCGGTCGAGCAGCCCGAGCACGTCGCGGCGAATGGCGCGGCGCTGCCCCCGCCACAGCACGGGGCGACCGGTGGTCCCGCGGCGCTCGGCGTCGGCGAAGAGGTCGTCGACGACGGCGTCGAGCTGCGCCCGCTCCTCCGCCGTCCACGGCTGCGTGGGCGACGTACGCGCAGGCACCGCGTCGAGGAAGCGCTCGAGCGCGGCGTGGATGAGGTTGCCCCGGTCGACGGCCGACATCTGGAGCTCGTCCTCGGGACGAAGCGTCTCGGCCACCCGCAACACCCGCTCGAAGAGGAAGCGCCGGGGGCAGGTCGCCCACGTCTGCACGCCGGTGGGCGATTGCACATCCTCGAACACGCCCGCCTCGCCTGCGAGGGGCCCGACCAGCCCCGTCCAGCGCGAGAGCCGGTGCGAACGACGGGCCGCAATGGCCTCCAAGCCCAGCGCCAGCCGAGGCTCGGTCGAAAGCAGCGGGTGCTCGCGGGGCCGGCCGCCGGCCGCGGTCCAGGCCAGCAACGCGGCCAGCCGTACCTCCTGGGCCGACCCCGCGGCGGCGACGCCGCCGTGTGTCAGCAGCGAGGGAAACGACGCCACCCGGTCGAGCCAGGGCGCCCGCGGGTGGGTGGCAAGGTCGTCGGTGTAGAGGCGGCGCTCGGCGAGCGCCGAGGCGGCGTCGAGCAGCCAGCGGGACGGCAGCCGCTCGCGTTGGCCCCGTTGGTCGGCGGCCGGATACGACAGCACCCGTTCGGGCGCGGTCGACGCCACCCACAGGAAGTCGCGGCGCTCCTCGGCGCGGCGATACGAGGGATCGCGATCGGGCGAGGCGGCGAGGAGCGGGTCGGGCCGGTGCCGCTCGGGAAAGGCGCCTTCCGCCATGCCGAGCACGAACACCGTGTCGAGATCGAGGCAGGCGGCATCGGCCACCCGGCCCACGAACACGCCGTCGCCGAAGCGCCCTTGTCGGCCGAACGGCGCTCGCAGTTGCTCCTCCAGCACGGTGGCGAAGGCGGCAGCGTCGCCCGGGGTGGAGATGGCGTCGAGGGCGCACAACCCGTCGAGCGCCGATTCCACGGCGCGCGCCGCTTCCAACTCCTCGTCGGGCCAGGCACCCCGGCGGGCGTCGCCTCCCAGATAGCGGGCCAGCATCGTTCGCCCCCACTCGGCGCACGCCGTCCACGACAGCCGCACGGGAGGCGTGGCGTTGGCGATGAGCTCACCGACGAAGGCGTCGAGGCGCGCCACGTGGTCGAGCTCGGCCCGCAGGCCGCGAGCCTGCCCGTCGTCGCCCTCGCCTTCGTCCTCGAGCGCTTGGAGCCGATGGGCCAGGTTGCGACCGTGTCGCACCAGGGCGTCGTGCCACGCGGCGTCGCCCGCCATGATCCCCACGGCTCGCGACAGCGCGTCCCACCGCGGCGCGGGCGCCCGATCGCCGGCGGGCGTCTCCAGGATCGGCCCGCTGTCGAGCCAGCCCACGACGGCGCGACGCGAGAAGCGCTCGGCGGGCAGCCGGAGCAGGCCCAGCAGGACGCGCCCCGCCGCCGTCTGCGCCAGCGTGCGAACGGCCGGGCCGCTGTGCGGGATCCCCGCCGCCGCCAGGTGCTCGTGCACCAATAGCCCGTACGGCCGCGCCGAGCGGTAGACGACCGCCATGCGATCGAGGGGGTGGCCCGCCGCCATCCGGTCGGCGACAGCGCGGACCACCGTCCGCACCTCGACGTCGGGGTCGGGCGCTACCACGATCCGCTCAGCGGTGGCCGTCAGCGGCAGCGCCCGCGGGCCGTCAGCCGGTGGCGGCGGGGCGCCGAGGCGATCGGCCACCCGTCTCGACGGCTCGTCGGCCGTGGCGTCGCCCGTCCACCCCAGCAGCACGGTGAGCCCGCCTGCGGCCGCCAGCTCGCCGAACAACGTCGCGTCGGCGGCGCCCACCCGGCGCGGCAGGTGGAGGACGACGTGGCCCACCTCGTCGAGCGCCGTGCGGTCCCGCCGCACGGTCTCGGCCGCGGCGATGAACAGGTCGTGCTCGTCGTAGCAGTCAGCCGTGGCCGCCCGCACCGTCGCCACCACCCGGGCCAGGTGGCGCGACCGTTCGTCGCCTCGCGCCATGCCGGCCGCCGCCGCCGGGCCCGCTCGGCGCAGCTCGGTGAAGGCGCGCTCGACGCTGCGCACCGTCGCCGGGTGCACCGCCACATCGCCGAACGGCCCGGGATCGGCCGCCAATGCGGAACGTACGGCCTCGGCCCGAAGCGCCCGGGTGAGCGGGTGCCGGCCCGCGGCGGCCAGGCGAGGGGCGCCGAGCAGCTCGGCCACACGGGCGGGCACGAGGAAGCGCACATTGAGCAGGCCGGAGAGCACCGCGGTCAGCACCCGCCGCAGGCCGAGGCCGGCGTACACCGACGGGACCGCCACCGTGACCGGGGTGAGCGGGTCGCCGCCCTTGGCGCGGGTGACGGCGTCGGCCAGCGCCCGGCTCGCCGGCCGGCCCACCGGCACCCACCGTGCCGTTGCCCCCGCTCCTTCGGTCATGTGGGACGAGGGTACGCCGGGGGTGTGACAATCAAGCGGTACGTCGGCGAAGTAGCTGGTCAGGACCGTTCGCCGGGCGGTGCCACCTGGTCGAGCTGCCCCGCCGTGACCCGCACGGCGTGGGCGGGCACCCGGACCCCCTCGTCGCGGAGCCGGGCGTTGATGCGGGCCCGCAGCTCGCGCGCCACCGGGAACTGCTGGCGCGGCGCCGTCTTCACCACCAGGCGGACCGTCATGCCCTCCGGCCCCATCGCCTCCACGCCCCACAGCTCCGGCGGTTCGAGGATGGCCGCCTGCCACGCGTCCTCCTGCGCCATGGTGACCGCCACGTCGTGGATCGCTGCCGTCACCACTGTCGTGTCGCTGTCGTAGGGGACGACCACGTCGAGCAGCGCCCTGCTCCACTCCATGGACGAGTTGCCGACCTTGCGGATCTCCCCGTTGGGGACGAACCACACGGCGCCGTCGACGGCCCGCACGCGCGACACACGGAGGTTCACGTCCTCCACCACGCCTTGCGCCTTGTCGCCGAGGTCGACGATGTCGCCGACGCCGTACTGGTCCTCCAGGAGGATGAAGAGGCCGGAGAGGAAGTCCTTCACCAGGCTCTGGGCGCCGAAGCCGAGGGCGATGCCCGCGATGCCGGCGCCCGCGATCAGAGGCGCCAGGTTCACGCCGAGCTGGTCGAGCAAGAGCAGTGCGGCGACGGCCCACACCATGACCTTCAGCATCCCGGCCAGCGCGTCACCCACCGTTGTCGTCCGCTGCTCCGCCCGGAGCGACGACCCCGCCAGCAGCGGCGCGCGGGCATGCACGCTGCGGACGAAACGGCGCACTGCCCGTCCTCCGATGCGGGAGGCCAGGATGGCGGCCACCACGATCACCAGGATCTTCAACGGTCGCACGAGCAAGAACTCACCCGTGGTGGCGCCGAACTCGCTGAGACCGAGCTTGCGCAGCAGCTCGTAGATGTAGCTGTGCTCCATGGCCCTCAGTCTCGGTCATCGGCAGGGGGGCCGTGCGCGACCCTTCCAGGTGGTACGCATGGCTGGTGGCGCGGATCGGCTTGGTGCTCGGCGCAGGCGGCGTGGTGGGGTCGGCCTTCCACGCGGGCGTGCTGAGCGAACTCGCCGAGCACACCGGCTGGGACCCGCGGCACGCCGAGGTCATCGTGGGCACGTCGGCCGGGTCGGGAACCGGTGCCATGCTGCGCGCCGGCCTTCCCGCCTCGGACCTCCGGGCCGACGTCGTCGGTGGTCGCCTGTCGGCCGAGGGTCTGCGTGTGCAGGCACATGCCCGGCGGGACGCGGCGGCGCGCACGACGCTCCCATTGCGCCGCGTCCGTCCGTTCTCGCGGCGTCCGCAGGTGACGTCGCCGGGCATCCTGGTGCGCGCCGCCACACGACCGTGGGAAGCCCGGCTCGGCCTGTTGGCGACAGCGTTCTTCCCGGCCGGGACAGTGCCGACCGACGTGATCTCCGCCGGGCTCGTGTCGCTGTTCCCGTCGGGGTGGCCCGCCGACCCCCTGTGGGTGGTCGCCGTGCGCTTGTCGACGGGCGAGCGCACGGTGTTCGGGCGGGACGGCGCGCCGGTCGCCGTCGTCGCCGACGCCGTGGCCGCGTCGTGTGCCATCCCCGGCTTCTTCGAGCCGGTCACCATCGACGGCGAGCGCTACATCGACGGCGGCGCGCATTCCCCCACCAACGCCGACCTGCTCGCGGGGCGCGGGCTCGACCTGGTCGTGATCTCGTCGCCGATGTCGCGGGCAGGACCGATCGTGGCCGGGGCGGTGACGCCGCTGCGCCAGTGGGCGCGGCTGGAGGTCGATCGGGAAGGCCGACGGCTGACGCGTGCGGGAACGCCCGTCCTGGCGTTCCAACCGACCCGCGCCGACATCTCGGTGATGGGCGTCAACGCCATGGACATGGCGCGGCGGCCCGAGGTGCTGCGCACGGCAGCCCGGTCGACCAGGCAGTGGCTCGACGACCCGCGCAACGCGGCGGCGGTGGCGCTGTTGCGAGGCGCTCCCGGTTAAGGCCGCCGACCGCGGCCGTTCAGACAACGCCGTCGGCCACCAAGTCGTTGTGCCGGCCCGCCACCAAGATGCGAGAGCTGGAGAAGAAGCGCCCGTCCCTGCACAGCCACACCCGGGCGCGGCGGCCGGCGGTCGCTGGTGCACGCAGAGGTGCATCCGGGTCTTTCCAGTCCTGCACCGCCGACCACGAGGGGATGAGCAGCGCGACATCGCGGCGATGCTCCGTGGTGAGGGCCACGGTAGCCTCCCCGCGCATGGGTGAACGCCGACGCTCGTGGTGGGGATGGGGCTGGGAGGACGAGGCGGTTCCCCCGGACCAGGCCGAGAAGCTGGCCGCCGCGGTGGCCGCCCGGCTGCACCTCGACGACGTGCGGGTGGCGCCCCCGGCGACCCTCAACGAGGTGACGCTGCCCGCGCCTCGCGTTACGCCGCCCGACTCCCTGGCCGTGTTCTGCTCGACCGCGCCGTACGACCGCGCGGGGCACACCTACGGCAAGTCGTTCCGTGACATCGTGCGCGGGTTCCGCGGCGAGCTGCGCAACCCGCCCGACGTGGTCGCCTTCCCCACCACCGAGGCCGAGGTGGTGGCGCTGCTCGACTGGTGCGCCGCGGCGGGCGCGGCGGCTATCCCCTACGGCGGTGGCTCGTCGGTGGTGGGCGGCGTCGAGTGCGAGGTGGGCGACGGGTACGCGGGCGCGGTATCGATCGACCTGACAGGCCTCGACCGGGTGGTCGAGGTCGATCCTGTGAGCCGGGCCGCGCGCATCCAGGGCGGGGCGCTGGGCCCGGTGCTCGAGGAACAGCTCAAGCCCCACGGCTACACGTTGCGCCACTTCCCGCAGAGCTTCGAGTTCTCGACGCTCGGGGGTTGGCTGGCCACCCGGTCGGGCGGCCACTACGCCAGCGTCTACACGCACATCGACGACCTGGTGGAGTCGATCCGCACTGTGACGCCCGCCGGGGTGATGGAGTCGCGCCGGCTGCCGGGGTCGGGCGCGGGACCGTCGCCCGACCGGCTCGTGCTCGGCTCCGAGGGGACGCTCGGCATCATCACCGAGGCGTGGATGCGGGTGCAGTCGCGGCCGTCGTTCCGGGCCTACGCGGGTGTCCACTTCGCCCGTTACGACGACGGCGTGGCCGCCGTGCGGGCGGTGTCGCAGTCGGCCCTGTTCCCCACCAACTGCCGACTGCTCGATGTCGGCGAGGCACTGCTGGCGGGCACCGCGGTGGAGGGCGCGCTGCTGGTGCTCGGGTTCGAGTCGGCCGACCACCCCGTCGACGCGTGGATCGACCGGGCCGTCGAGTTGTGCCGGGACCACGAAGGCACGGTGCCCGACGGCGTCAGCCGGTCGTCCGAGTCGTCGCGGGAGGGGTCGGTGGGCGCCTGGCGCAACGCCTTCGTGCGGGCGCCGTACACGCGCGACGCGCTGGTCGCCATGGGGATGGTGGTGGAGACGTTCGAGACGGCGTGCACGTGGTCGGCGTTCCCCGACCTGCACGCCGGCGTGACGGCCTCGGTGGAGAAGGCGCTGGCCTCGATCTGCGGCGGCGGCTGGGTCACGTGCCGGTTCACCCATGTGTACCCCGACGGGCCCGCGCCGTACTTCTCGGTGGTCGCGCCGTCGCGGCACGGCTCGCAGCTCGCCATGTGGGACGAGATCAAGGCGGCGGCGAGCGAGGCGCTGTTGGCCCACGGCGGCACGGTCACGCACCACCACGCCGTGGGCCGCGACCACCGCCCCTGGTACGACCGGCAGCGGCCGGATGTGTTCGCCGGCGCGTTGCGGGCGGCCAAGAGGGCGCTCGACCCCGACGGCATCCTCAACCCCGGCGTCCTCCTCGACCCCCCGCGCTAACCGCGGGGTGGTTCAGTCGAGGATGTCGGGGAAGTCGGCGCCGCCGTCCGGCGCGGTGCCGGCACCGGCCACCTCCGTCAGCGTCTCCAGCCCGTGCACGATGCCGCGGTCGATGTGGCCCGCCTTGAAGTCCTCGATCATGCGGGCCACCGCCGCCTCGCACGCCTCGTCGGGAACGCGCACCCGAGCCGCAGGCGACGTCACGATCTCCACGTAGTGGCGCTTGGGCGCCACCAGCAGCAGCACGCCCGGCCGGTCGGTCAGCCCGGCTCGGGTGAACAGCGACTCGGCGAACGCGTGCGGGTCGTCGCCCTCCACGGGACCGAGGTAGACGCAGAACTGGAGCCCGGTGGTGGCTTCCGCCACCTTCACCGCCTCCTCCACACGACGCTTCCTACCAAGAGCCACTGGCGCCACCTCCCCCGAAACCGCCGCCCCCCCCCCCCCCCCCGCCCCCGCCCCCCCCCCCCCCCGCCCCCCCCCCCCCCCCCCCCCGCCCCCGCCGGGACCCGGTCGCGCTGGCCGACGCCGTGGGATGTGACCGGCCGAGTATTCGCGGCTCGCAGGCGAACACCGAGAGCGACATGTTGATTGTGCCGCAGCCCGACACGGCGTTCCTGGATCCGTTCACCAGCTTGCCGACGCTGGTGATGATCTGCAACATTCAG
>JAHWLA010000124.1 GCA_019347595.1 Actinomycetota bacterium | reverse complement strand
CAGGCCGAGCACCATCTCGCCGATGATGTTGCGCTGCACCTGGGACGTGCCCGCGTAGATCGTCCCGGCGCGGGCGTTGAGGAAGGTGCCCACCCACGATGCCGAGGAGTTGGGGGCGCCGGGCTCGTCGGCCTGGAACGCCGACGTCGGCGGCTTGCCGGTGGGGACGAGAGCATCGAGGCCGAGGATGTCGACGGCCAGCTCGGTGACTGTGCGGTGGTACTCGCTCCAGTTGAGCTTGGTGATGGCCGCCTCCGGCCCGACGTGCCCGCCGCTCAGCCATTGGGTCAGCGCCCGCATGCCGAGGTAGCGCATGATCTCGACCTTGCTGTAGCACCAGGCCAGGCGCTGCCGGACCAGCGGGTCCTTGTCCTTGCCTCGCGCCTTCGCCAGCTCGGTGAGCCGGTCGATCTCTGTGCGGAACCGGACGGGCAGCACGGCGGCGGCCTCGCCCCGCTCGAAGCCGAGCAGCGTCATCGCCACCGCCCACCCTGCGTTGACCTCGCCGACGACGTTCTGGCGCGGCGTGCGGGCGTCGGTGAAGAAGACCTCGTTGAACTCCGACTCCCCGGAGATCATCTTGATCGGGCGCACCTCGACGCCCGGCTGGTCCATGGGGCAGAGCAGGAAGGTGATGCCCTTGTGCTTGGCGGCACTTGCGTCGGTGCGGGTGAGCACGAAGATCCAGTTGGCCAGGTGCCCGGCAGACGTCCAGATCTTCTGGCCGTTGATGACCCACTCGTCGCCGTCGAGCTCCGCCTTGCACGCCAGGTTGGCCAGGTCGGAGCCCGCGTTGGGCTCGGAGTAGCCCTGGCACCAGACATCCTCACCGCTCAGGATGCGGGGCAGGAAGTGGCGCTTCTGCTCCTCGGTCCCCCACTGGATGATCGTGTTGCCGACCATCTGGATGGAGAACACGTCGTTCATCGTCCCCTGGGGCACGCCGGCCTTGGCGAACTCCTCGGCGATGATGACCTGCTCCAGCGGCGACAGCCCGGCGCCGCCGTACTCCTTCGGCCACGAGACGGCCAGGAGGTTGTTCTCGTACAGCGTGCGCCGCCACTCCTCGCTGAACTGGTGGGCGGCGTCGCGGTCGAGCGCGCCGATGCCGGTCCAGTTGGCAGGCAGGTGCTCGGCAAGGAAGGCCTGGACCTTCTCGCGGTAGGCCTCGGCTTCGGCGGAGTAGCGGACGTCCATGCCCGGAGGTTACCGCTCGGTAGCTGCACCTGGCCGGCCGGGCTCATCGCGCCCCGCCGTCCCGAGTACATAGCGTGCGGAATCCGCACGCTATGTACTCGGGAGGGAGCGGAGGGCGACAGCGGCGGCGCCCACCAAGGGGCCGTCGGCTCCCAGCCCGCCCGGCAGGATGCGGGCACCCAGCGAGAAGTCGAGCCGGCACAGCCGGTCGAGCTCCGCTTGTGCGGCGGCGAAGAACGGCTCGCCGAACCCCAGCGCCACGGACCCCGCCACCACCGCCAGCCGGAGGTCGAGCAGGTTGCACACCGACGCCACCCCCCGACCCACCAGTCGCCCCGTCCGCTCGACCACCGACGGCCCGGCCGACGCGGCCGGCGCGCCCGTCATCGCGGCGATGGCTGTGCCCGACGCCTCCGCCTCCAGGCAGCCGCGTCCCCCGCACGCGCAGGCCCGCCCGTCGGGCTCCACTACGACGTGCCCGATGTGCCCGGCGTTCCCGGACGCCCCGTCCAGCAGCCGCCCTTCCAACACGATCCCGCCGCCCACCCCGGTCGACACCACCATGCCGATGTAGTCGCGCTGCCCCCGAGCAGCGCCCACCCACCCCTCGCCCAGGGCCAGCGCCTTGGCGTCGTTGTCGACGAACACGGGCAGCCCGGTGACTTCCGCCAGCGAACGCCGCAACGGGAACCGGCGCCACGCCGGGATGTTGAGCGGCGAGACTTCTTCGCCGCCGGACGCCATCGGTCCGCCGCACCCCACGCCGCACACGGTTGCCCGCCCGGCCAGGGGAAGCACCAGCTCGCGTAGAACGTCGAAGACACGGTCGCCGGGCGTGGCGGCGGCGCGAGCTTCGAGAACGACCCCGTCGGACGAAACCAGCCCGGCGGCCAGCTTGGTGCCCCCGATGTCGACCGCAAGCACGACAGGCCCGTCCACGGCCCGAGTGTCTAGTCGCAGGGGTGCCTATACGCTTGCAGGCTGACCGGGCGGGAAAGGGAGAACGGCGTTGGCGAGACAACGAGCGGCGGCCCGCAACCACGCAGGCTTTGCGGAAGTCTTCGAGGCCATCGTCGACAACATCGAGCGCGTCATCCAGGGCAAGGACGACGCCATCCGCCTCGCCCTCACCTGCCTGGTGGCCGAGGGGCACCTGCTCATCGAGGACGTCCCGGGCGTCGGCAAGACGAGCATGGCGAAGGCGCTGGCCGCCTCGCTCGGCGTCGACTGGCACCGCATCCAGTTCACGCCGGACCTGCTCCCCTCGGACGTGACGGGGGTCAACGTCTACAGCCGCTCCAAGGGCACCTTCGAGTTCCGGCCGGGCGGGATCTTCGCCAACATCGTCCTCGGCGACGAGATCAACCGGGCGTCTCCCAAGACGCAGTCCGCCCTGCTCGAGGCCATGGAAGAGCGGCAGGTCACCGTCGACGCCACCACGTACTCCCTGCCCGCCCCGTTCATGGTGATCGCCACCCAGAACCCCATCGAGCACGAGGGCACCTACCCGCTTCCCGAGAGCCAACTCGACCGCTTCCTCATGCGCATCGGCATGGGCTACCCCGACCGACGGTCGGAGATCGAGATGCTCGACACCCACGGCGGCGAGAACGCCATCGACGAGCTCGTTGCCGTCGCCACCCCCGACGACATCCACGCCATGACCGCCCTCGCCCGCGCCGTGCACGTGGCACCCAGCATCAAGGGCTATCTCGTCGATCTGGCCGAAGCCACCCGCAAGCACACCGCCCTCGCCCTCGGCATCTCGCCGCGCGCCACCCTCGCGCTGCAGCGGGCCGCCCGCGCCCGCGCCGCCGCCGTCGGGCGCGAGTTCGTGACGCCCGACGACGTGAAGCTGCTCGTCGGCCCCGTGCTGGAGCATCGCCTGGTACTGACTCCGGAAGCCGCCATCGGCGGCACCGGCCCCAGCGAGGTCCTCGACGAGGTGGTCGACGTCGTCCCGGTGCCCACGGGGCGGGGCTGACCGCATGCTGACCCGGCGGGGTTGGCTGCTGGCCGGCGGTTCGATCGTCCTGTCGATCGCCGGTCGCCTGCTCGGCGTCGTCGCGCTGGTCGCCGCGGCCACCGCCGCCCTCGCCTTGGTGGCGGGTGCCCTGCTCTACGTCCGCTTCACCCGCTTCCAACTGGAGGCCGCCCGCGAGCTGCGCCCGCCTCGCGTGCACGCGGGCACGGCCAGCCGCGTCGAGCTGACGGTGCGCAACAAGGCCTTCCGCCGCTCCCCTGTACTCGCCGCCCGCGATCCCTTCGACGGCGGGCGCCGCTGGGCCCGCCTCCTGCTCGCCCCCCTCGGCCCCGGCGAGACAGCCCGAGCCGCCTACCGCCTCCCCACCGACCGGCGGGGCGTGTTCGACCTCGGCCCGCTGCAACTGGAGCTCTCCGACCCCTTCGGCCTGGCCCGAACCTCGTCCGACGGCGCCCCTGCCACCAAGCTCACCGTCTACCCGCACATCGACGACATCGACGCCATGCCGCTCACCCGAGGCAACGACCCCCACGCGGGCGCCGACCACCCGACCGCGCTCAGCCAGAGCGGCGAGGACTTCTACGCCCTGCGCGACTACCAGGAGGGTGACGACCTCCGCCGGGTCCACTGGGGCGCCACCGCCAAGCTCGACGAGATCATGATCCGCCAGGACGAGATGCCGTGGCAGGGACGGGCGACCGTCCTGCTCGACGTGCGCAAGGGCGTGCATACCCCGGAGTCGCTGGAGATCGCCGTCTCGGCGGCCGCGAGCATCGTGAGCGCGTGTTGGAAGCGCCGGTCGCTGGTGCGCCTGCTGGCGACCGACGGCGTCGACTCCGGTTACGCCGCGGGGCACGCCCACGTCGAGGCGCTCCTCGAGCACCTGGCCGGCGTCGGCCTCGAGCGAGGAGGCCACCTGGCGCCGTTCCTGGCCCGGCTGCGCCGCGCGGGCAGCGGGGGCGCGCTGGCCGTCGTCACCACCGCGGCGGTGAGCAACGACGACCTCGACGGCATCGCCCGTCTGCGAGGGCGCTTCGGGCTCCTGTCGCTGGTGCTCATCGAGCGCTCGGCCTTCGAGCGAGCACCCGCGGGGCAGCGGTTCGCGCCGCGCCCGGTACCGCCGCTCGGCATGGTCGCCCGCATCGGCGCAGGGCGGCCGTTCCCCATGGCGTGGAACGCGGCGCTCGAGTCGTCCGCCCTGCCCGGCCGCCACCTGGTGAGGCGGGCGTGACCGCCACGGGAACAAGCGCGTCCGCCGCCCCGCCGGCGCCTGCGCCCGATCCCACCTTGTCCGCCACGTGGGCGCTCACGCTCCTCACGGCGGCAGCGGCCGTCGGCATGGGCCGCCTCTTCGACGACGGTGCCTTCTTCCTGCCGTTCACGGCCGCCGCCTTCAGTGCCCACTGGCTGGCGTGGGCGTGCCGGCGCCTCGACCTCTCGCTGCCGACGGCGCTGCCGCTGTCGATGCTCGGCATGTTTCTCGTGGCCGCCTGGGTGCTGTTCCCCCACACCACTGCGTACGGCATCCCCTGGAGCGGCACGTGGACGGCCGCGTCGGAAGCGGCCACCGAGGCGTTGCGCTCCTTCGCCACCGTCGTCGCCCCCGCTCCACCCGCCAAGGGCTTCCTCCTGGCGGGGATCGTGGGGATCGGCGTCGCTGCCGTGCTGGCCGACTGGGCGGCCTTCCGGGTACGGGCGCTCTTCGAGGCGGCCATCCCCTCGTTCACGCTGTTCGTCTTCACCGCCGTGCTGGGCGCCGACAACCATCGAAGCTGGTCGGTGGCCGGCTACCTGGCCGCCCTCCTGCTGTTCGTGCTCGTCCACCAGGCGAGCATGGTGACCGAGTCGGCCTCGTGGTTCGCCAGCCGGGCGCGCGGCGGTGTGGGCGCACTCGTGCAAGGCGGCGCGGTGTTGGGAACGGTGGCGGTCTTCGCCGCTGTCGTGCTCGGCCCCAACGTGCCGGGCAGCGGCGCCGAGCCCGTCATCTCGTGGCGGGACACCGACGGCACCGGTCCCAGCAGGCGCACCACCGTCAGCCCGCTGGTCGACATCCGGGGCCGCCTGGTCGAGCAGTCGACCGTCGAGCTGTTCACCGTGCAGAGCAACCAGCCCTCCTACTGGCGGCTCACCTCGCTCGACACCTTCGACGGCGCCATCTGGCAGAGCAACGACAGCTACCGGCCCGTGGACTCGCGCCTCCCCGGCGGGGTCGACACCCAGGCGGCCGAGGAAGCGGTCATCCAGGACTTCACCATCTCGGCGCTGTCGTCGATCTGGCTGCCCGCCGCCTACCGGCCGCAACGCGTCGACGGCATCGACAACGTCAGCTTCAACGCCGACACCGGGAGCCTGATCACCCGCACCGATACCACCGACGGCTACAGCTACCGGGTCGAGTCGGCCCTGCCACGGCCGACGGCAGCCGAGCTCCAGCAGGCCGGTCCTGCCCTCGTCGGCCGCGACCTGAGCCGCTACCTCGACCTGCCGCCGATCCCCACCCGGGTGCAGCGGCTGGCCGCAGACCTCACACGCAACGCGCCGACGCCGTACGCCAAGGCCAAGGCCATGCAGGACTGGTTCCACGCCAACTTCGCCTACGACCTCAAAGCCCGGGCGGGCCACGACGGGCGGGCCCTGGAGCGGTTCCTGTTCGAGACGCGGCGGGGCTACTGCGAGCAGTTCGCCGGCGCCTTCGCCGTCATGGCCCGCGCCATCGGACTGCCGGCCCGGGTGGCCGTCGGCTTCACGCCCGGCGAGCTCGGGGAAGACGGTCGCTACCACGTGCGCGGGCTCAACGCCCACGCCTGGCCGGAGGTCTACATCGAGGACTACGGATGGACGTACTTCGAGGCCACGCCAGGCCGCGGCATGCCGGGCGCGCAGGAGTGGACCGGATTGCCGCCCCAACAGGCATCGCCGGACAACCCCTCGGTCGCCACGACCTCGCCGCCCACCACCGCGCCCGCCGAGCAGCCGACGACGCCGAGCACCGCCAACGTGCCGGAGGAGGACACGTCGGTGGGCACCGCGCCGCTCGGCGAGGAGCGCTCGCCGTGGCGCACCCCGCTGATGGTCGGCGCGCTGGCCGTGCTGCTCGGGGCGATGTGGATGATCGTGGTGCCCCTGGCCAAGCAACAGCGACGCGTCCGCCGCCGAGCGGCCGCTCCCGACACCGCAGGCCGGGTGCTGGTGGCATGGGCCGAGAGCGAGGAGGCGCTGGCCGCCGCCCGCGTGCCGCGGCGCCCGTCGGAGACCATCGCCGAGTACGCCGACCGCGTCCCGGCGGCGACGGCGCTCGGCGCCGTGGGCACGGCGGCCCTGCACGACCTGGCGCGCGACGCGGCGGCGGCGGGCTACGGGGCGTCCCAGCCGACGGCCGAGGTGGTGCGTCGCGCCGTCGCCGCGGCGGCAGCGGTGGAGCGGGCCCTGCACGACGCCGCCGGCGTGCGGGAGCGGTGGCGGCGGGCGCTCGACCCCACGCCGCTGGTCCCGGAAGGCGACTGGCGCGAGCGGCTGTCGCAGCGACTGCCGACGCTCCCCGCCCTCCCCCGCCGCAAGCCCGCCTGAACCGCCGAAGGGGTTATTCCTCGTCGCGGCGGAAGCGGTCGCGGAGGCGGGTACGTGTGGAGCCGAACGCATCGCCGATGCCCTTTTCGCGCATCGACTGCGTCATCTGCTCCCAGCCCGCCTTGCCCATCTTGCGCAGGTTGCGCTCGAACACGAAGGCGCTGCCCAGCATGGCGAGGAAGCCGACGAGCCCAAGCACGAGCGACCAGGCGAACGAGGTGATGAGCACGATGAGCCCGACCACGAAGCCGGCCGCCGCGTACTTCAGGTTGCGGCCCGCGTGGCGGTACAGCGTGGTCTGGCTGACGCCGCGGGCGAACGCGGGGTCGTTCTCGTAGAAGCTCCGCTCGATCTCGTGGAGGATCCGCTGCTCGTCTTCGGAAAGCGGCACGACCGTCAGCCCTTCACCTCGTGGTACCGGCCCATCTTCGCGCAGCACCGGGGGGTCGACAACGCGTGACGTGGTGGCGTTCCAGTCGGTTTCCGTGCATCTCCCGCCTCAACGGTCCCCCTTTCCTCGCGGTCCCCACTGCTGTTCTCCCTGTCGCTTTACCCGCAAGCCGTCCTCATCGACCAGCGCGGCCGGTCCCACGGCGCGGTCGCCGAAGCGGGTGCGGATCTCGTCGACGGCTCGCGAGGCCTCGTCCCAGGCGGGCGACGGCGCCTCCTCCAGCGTCAACTGGCGGGCCGCGCCGGCCAGCAGGTTCGACATGCTGACGCCCAGCAGCCGCACCCCCGGCGTGGAGTCGACCTGCTCCAGCAACGCGACGGCGGCGCGTGCGATGTCGGGTGCGGTGTCGACGGCCGCCGCGAAGGTGTGCGACCGGGTGATCGTCGAGAAGTCGTGAAAACGGACCTTGACCGTCACCGTGCGCCCGGCCACCGACGCGCGCCGGAGCCGGGCAGCCACGGCGTCGGCCATGCGCACCGCCTCCCGGTGGATCTCCTCGGCGTCGACGAGATCGACGGCGTAGGTCTCCTCGTGGCCGATCGACTTGACCGCCCGCTGGGGCTCGACCGGCCGGTGATCCCGTCCCCACGCCAGGTTGTGCAGGTGGTTACCGTTGGCCGTGCCCAGCGACGACACCAGCGTCTCCCGGGGCAGCGCAGCCAGATCGCCGACGGTCGTCACGCCGAAGCGGCGCAGGCGCTCCTCGGTCGCAGGCCCCACGCCCCACAGGGCCGAGACGGGCAAGGGGTGGAGGAACGACAGCTCTTCCCCGGGCGAGACCACGAGCACGCCCGATCCGACCACGGCGCCCTTCATCGACGCCCGGGGCTTGGCCGCCTTGGACGCCAGCTTGGCGATGAGCTTGGAGGTGCCCACGCCGACCGTGCAGCTCAGTCGAAGCTCGTCGCGGACTCGGTCACGGATGGCATGGGCGATGCGCTCGGCCGGGCCGAAGAGGCGGCGGGCGCCGGCCACGTCGAGGAAGGCCTCGTCGAGGGCGATGCCCTCCACCAGCGGCG
>JAHWLA010000006.1 GCA_019347595.1 Actinomycetota bacterium | reverse complement strand
CTCAGGTCTGCGCCACCTGGGCGCGGCGGACCCACGACCGTGCGGTCGGGCGCGTCCGTCGCCCTTCCCATGCTGGCCCGGCGTACCGCGGCAGCGGGGTTGACCGGCTTCGAGTGGGCCGTCGGGGTGCCCGGCTCGGTGGGCGGCGCCGTCCGCATGAACGCCGGCGGGCACGGGTCCGACATGCAGGCGTGCGTCCGCCGTGCCCACGTGTTCGACCTCGACGCAGGCCGTCGCATCGCCTTCGACCTCGCCGACCTCGACTACGGCTACCGACGCTCGTCGATCGGCGCCGCCCAGGTCGTCGTGGCCGCCGAATTGGCGCTGCGCCCCGGCGACCGGGAGGCGTCCGAGGCCCAGGTCGCCGAAATCGTCCGGTGGCGGCGGGAGCACCAGCCCGGCGGCCAGAACGCGGGCTCGGTGTTCACCAACCCGTCCGGCGACTCCGCCGGGCGGCTCGTCGATGCGGCCGGTTTGAAGGGGTTTCGCCTGGGGTCCGCCCATGTGTCGCCCAAGCATGCGAACTTCATACAGGCCGACGAGGGCGGTTCGGCCGACGACGTCCTCGCCTTGGTCCGGGAGGTACAGCAGCGCGTGGAGGAGCGGATGGGCGTCCGGCTGGAGCCGGAGCTGCGCCTGGTGGGGTTCGGGGAGGAGCGCCAGTGAGCGCGTCGCCCGCCTCGGCGCGGCCGCGCGTCCGCATGGACCCCCGGATCAAACGCCGCCGCATCGAGGTGATCCGCTCCGAAGGACGAAGGCGCCTGCGCCATTTCGGTGCGGCGTTCGGCGTGGTTGCGCTGGCCGCCTGCGCGGTGGGGGCGACGCGCTCGCCGCTGATGGACGTCGACTACGTCGACGTGCGCGGCGCCGAGCAGACGCCGCGGGAGGAGCTGGTGCGGGCGACCGGCCTCGACCGCCGTCCGCAGCTCATCGACGTGCGCCCCGCCGAGGTCGTGCGCCGGGCGCTCGCCCTGCCGTGGGTGGCCGACGCCGAGGCGGTCAAGCAGTGGCCCCGCTCGGTGCGCCTGGTGGTCACCGAGCGTTCCGCCATCGCGGTGGTCCGCAGCGAGGCGGGCGAGTGGGCGGCGCTCGACCGCGAAGGCCGCGTCCTCGCCGTCGTCCCCGACCGCCCCCCGGGCAGCATCGCCGTCACCAACGTCCCGCTTCCCGGCACCCCGGGCACGTCGCTGGGGCCCGCGGCGTTGGCTCCGCTGGCGGTCGCCGACGCCCTGCCTGCCGAGGCGCGCGAGCGGGTAGGGGAGGTGGTGGCGCTCGAGGGCGGCGAGCTGGAGCTGCGGCTGCTGCCTGCGGGCGTGGTGCGGTTGGGGTCGGCCGAGCAACTGGAGGCCAAGATGCAGGCGCTGGCGACGATGGTGTCCAAGGTGGACCTGCGCCGCCTGGCCGTCCTCGACCTGCGGGTTCCCAGCGCACCGGTCTTGACCAGACGTTGACAAAGTGGCTAAAGTTTCAATCGAAACGAGAGCTTGACATAACTCTCACCCTGAAGTTGAGGTTGAGGCCGGGCGCGTGTCCCGGCCCTTCGCACGTTCCGAGCCTTTCTGGAAACGGGGAAGGACTGACGCTATGGCCGGCGCAGCGCAGAACTACATCGCGGTGATCAAGGTGGTTGGCATCGGCGGGGGCGGTGTCAACGCGGTCAACCGCATGATCGACGCCGGGCTCAAGGGCGTGGAGTTCATCGCCGTCAACACCGACGCCCAGGCGCTCCTGATGAGCGACGCCGACGTCAAGCTCGACATCGGCCGGGCTCTGACTCGAGGGCTGGGCGCGGGCAGCGATCCCGACGTCGGCCGTCAGGCCGCCGAGGAGCACCGCGACGAGATCGAAGAGGTGCTCAAGGGCGCCGACATGGTGTTCGTCACCGCGGGCGAGGGCGGCGGCACCGGCACCGGCGGCGCGCCCGTCGTGGCCGAGATCGCCAAGAGCATCGGCGCCCTGACCATCGGCGTGGTCACCCGGCCCTTCGCCTTCGAGGGCCGCCGCCGCGCCGTGCAGGCCGAGGCGGGTATCCAGCGCCTCAAGGAGAAGGTCGACACCCTCATCATCATCCCGAACGACCGGCTGCTCACCGTGTCGAACGACAAGACCTCGATGGTCAACGCCTTCAAGATGGCCGACGAGGTCCTCCTCCAGGGCGTGCAGGGCATCACCGACCTCATCACCACGCCGGGCCTCATCAACACCGACTTCGCCGACGTGAAGATGATCATGAACAACGCGGGCACCGCCATCATGGGCATCGGCACCGCCTCGGGCGAGGGCCGGGCCGTGAACGCCGCTCGCGCCGCTATCACCAGCCCGCTGCTGGAAGCGTCGATCGAAGGTGCTCGCGGCATCCTGCTCAACATCGCGGGCGGCAGCGACCTCGGCCTGTTCGAGGTCAACGAGGCGGCCGAGATCATCCACGGTGTGGCCCACCCCGACGCCAACATCATCTTCGGCTCGGTCATCGACGACGCCATGGGCGACGAGGTGCGCGTCACCGTCATCGCCGCGGGCTTCGAGCGGTGGGACGACGAGCCGGGCGGCCGCCCGCGGCGGGAGGAGCGCACCGGCGCAACGCTCGGCCTGGCAGGCAAGGACCCGTTCGCGGGCTCCGACGACGACGAGCTCGACGTCGGGGGCGACGACGACTTCGACGTCCCGTCCTTCCTCAAGTAAGGCCGTGCGGCTCGGGGCCGCCGAGGTCCGCTGGACCGGACGTGCCGACGGCGACATGCGCGAGGCGCCCGGCCTCACGTGGACGCGCCTCCACCAGGTGCACGGTGCTCGCGTCGTCGTGGTCGACGCACCCGGTGCACGCAACGGGGAAGACGCCGATGCCGCCGTCACCGCCGTACGCGGGGCCAAGCTCGTCATTCTCACCGCCGACTGCGCACCGGTGGCGCTGTCGTCGCCCGAAGGCGTGGTGGGGGCGGTGCACGCGGGCTGGCGAGGGCTGGCGGCGGGCGTCGTCGGCGCCGCCGTGGCGGAGATGCGCCGGCTCGGCGCCGGCGACGTCGTGGCCGCCCTCGGTCCGTGCATCCACGCCGAGTGCTACGAGTTCGCCGACGTGGCGGACCACTTCCCGCCCGAGGTCCACGGGCGCACTGCGGCCGGTCGCCCCGCCCTGGACGTGCCTGCCGCCGTCCGGCACGCGCTGGCCGAGGCGGGCGTCGAGCTGGTGCACGACGAAGGCGTCTGCACGGCATGCTCGCCCGACCATTTCTCGCACCGCGCCCGCGGTGACGTGGAGCGACAGGCGATGGTCGTATGGATTCCCTAGCCGAGCGCCTCGACGCGGTGCGGGAGCGGATGGTCCGGGCGGGCGGCGACCCGGCCCGCACATCCATCGTCGCCGTCACCAAGGGGCAGCCTCGCGACGTCGTGGCCGCCGCTCGCGCCGCGGGCCTGGTCGACCTGGGCGAGAACTACGCGCAGGAGCTCACAGCCAAGGCGCGCCATGCCGAGGGCGTCCGCTGGCACATGCTCGGCCACGTCCAGCGCAACAAGGTCAAGGCGCTGGCGCCCGTGGTCGACGTGTGGCAGTCGGTCGACCGGCCCGAGCTCGTCCGGGCGCTGGCGGCCCATCGGCCGGGGGCGTCCATCCTCGTGCAGGTCAACGTCACGGAGGACGAAGGCCGCAACGGCTGCGATTGGGAGGACGCACCTGTGCTCGTCGAGCAGGCCGCCGCCGTCGGTCTCGATGTGCGCGGCCTGATGGCCGTGGGCCCGCGCCACGACCCGGCCGACGCCTTCCGCCGGCTGGTGGCGCTGGCCGACGAGCTCGGCCTCCCCGAGCGCTCCATCGGCATGTCGGACGATCTGGAGATCGCCGTCGCCGAGGGCTCCACCATGGTTCGCGTGGGCACCGCGCTGTTCGGTCCACGACCTGACCGCCTCGACCTGCGACGATAGGCTCACCGCCCAAGGAGGCAAGGAATGGCAGGACTGGTCCACCGGGCGATGGTCTACTTCGGCCTCGTCGACGACGACTACGAGGACTACGAGCCGTACGAGGAGCAGCAACTTGCCCCCAGCGGCCCGGCGGCCGGCCGGCAGCCCGCCCGCTCGTACGCCCCCGAGCCGGAGCCCGCGATGTCCTCGAGCATCCGCACCCTCCCGCGCGAGCAGCCCATGGCGCCCGGGGAGTCGTACGGTGTCGGCAACGTGCGCCCCGCCGTGGTGCGTCCCATCCAGCCGGTGCAGACGGCGAAGGTGCACGTGGTGGCGCCCTCGCAGTTCCCCGACGCCCAGGAGATCGGCGACCGCCTCAAGGCCAATCAGCCGGTGATCGTCAACCTCCAGGGCGCCGACCGCGACCTGTCGCGTCGCATGGTCGACTTCTGCAGCGGCGCCACCTATGCCCTGGGCGGCGCCATGGACAAGGTCGCCCGCGACGTCTTCCTCCTCACCCCGTCCAACGTCGAGGTGTCGGCCGAGGAGAAGCGACGACTCCAGGAGCGCGGGCTCTACCGCAGCTAGCGAATCCCTTTGCAAACCCTCCTCTGCCAACTGCTCCAGCTCTACGTGCTGCTGCTCTTCGCGCGCATCATCCTGAGCTGGTTCCCCATCTCGCCCGACTCGGGGCTGTCGACGATCTTCGGGTTGCTCTACAGCATCACCGAGCCGGTCCTGGGCCCGGTCCGCCGCATGCTGCCGCCGGTCGGCATCGGCGGCATGGGGCTCGACCTGTCGCCGATCATCGTGCTGTTCGGCGTGCAGATCCTGCGCAGCGCGGTCTGCTGACCGTCTCGTAGCCCGGGCATCCACCGCGGGCGGGCGATGCAGTCTTACCCTTGACGCCATGGACGTCTCGCCCAAGACCCTCCGCGAGGTCGAGTTCCGCGAGAAGCTGCGCGGCTACAACCCCGACGACGTCGACGAGTTCCTCGAGCGGGTCGCCGCGGGCCTGGAGATCCTCCAAGAGCGGCTGCGCCAGGCCACCGAGCGGGCGGTGCGGGCCGAACAGCGGGCCACGGAGTCGAACGAGGGCGACGACGCCATGCGCCGCACGCTGGTACTTGCGCAACGCACGGCCGACCTTGCCGTGCAGGAGGCGCGCGAGCAGGCCCAGCGGATCGTGGCCGACGCCGACAACCAGGCGCACGGCGTGCGCGCCGAAGCGGCCGAGCACGCCCGCCGCACCATCGAGGAGGCCACCCGCGAGGCGTGGGCGCAGGTAGGCCGGCTGGAGTCGGCGCGCGACGACCTCCACCGGGAGATCGCCGCCCTCCAGCAGTACCTCGACGGCGAGCGGGCGCGCCTGCGCGCCGTCGTGGGCGAGACGCTGCGACGGCTCGACGACATCGTGCCGTCGATGTTGCCGCCTCCCGTACCCGGCGGCGGAGCCGTCGACCTCGACAGCCTGCGATCGCCTGCGTCGCCCATGCCGTCCCCTCCTCCCGATGCACCGCAGCGCGTGAGCGACGACGAGTTCTACGCCGAGCTGCGCATGGCCGTCGGCGAACGTCACGAGGAGCTCGGCCCCAACGGCCACGGTTCCCCGGTGGCGGGCTACTGACGACGCTGTATCTCGTGTCTGCGCGGCGGTTGCGCCTATGCTGCCCCGCGCCCGTACCGACTACCCGGATGGTGGCTACGTGTTGCTCCTCGTAACGATCGGTCTCGTGCTGGTTGGGGCCATTTCGCTCGTGATCGGCTTCGTCAGCTCGTCGCTGGCGCCGATCTACCTCTCGATCCTGTGCAGCGGCGTGGCGGGCATCGTGCTCGTCGTGTTCTCGCGGATGAGCAGGCGGCAGGCTGCGGTGGCGCCCGCCGCAGGCGGTGGTCCCGAGACGGCCGCCATGGAAGCGGTGCCGGCCGACGAGCCTGTCGGCGTGGCCACCCAGACGAGTGCTCCGGTCGCCGTCGACGGTGTGCCCGACATCGCCTTTCCGATCGAGGACTACGACAAGCTCAAGGTCGGCGAGATCATCCCGCTGCTGCCCGAGCTCGACCTCGACGAGCTCGACGCCGTGCGCGAGCGCGAGGTCGCAGGCAAGAACCGGGCCACGATCGTCAAGCGCATCGACGAGCTGATCGACGAGCTGGAGGCCGAGGAGGAGGCCGCCACAGCGGCTGCCATCCCGGTGACGCCGCCCGAGGTCCCGGCCGCCGCCGAAGCGGTCGAGGCGCCCACCGCGGCGGTGAGCGCCACGCTGGTGACGCCGTCCGGCCGCCCGGTGCCGATCGAGAAGTACGACTCGCTGAGTGTGGCGCAGATCCTCCCGCTGCTGCCCGAGCTCGACGACGACGAGCTGGAGGACGTGGCGGAATACGAAGAGGCCAACCGGAACCGGCCCACCATCCTGCGCCGCATCGACGAGATCTTCGAGACCGGCGAGGGTGCGCCGGGCGTGCCTGCCGCCGCTCCTGCTGCTGCGGCCAAGAAGGCGCCCGCCAAGAAGGCCGCTTCGGCCAAGAAGGCGGCCACCGCCAAGAAGGCCCCGGCCAAGAAGGCGGCGGCCGGCAAGAAGGCGGCCGCGCCGGCCAAGAAGGTCGCCACCAAGGCGGCGCCGGCCAAGAAGGCCGCGGCGCCCGCCAAGAAGGCGCCCGCCAAGAAGGCCGCTCCGGCCAAGAAGGCCGCTCCGGCCAAGAAGGCCGCTCCGGCCAAGAAGGCGGCCAAGGCCACCAAGGCCACCAAGAAGCGGTAGTTGCACCTCGGTCGCTAGCGACCTATAGTCATCACATGCCCGGTAGGCCGGGCGGCTCGGAGGAACGCCGCAAGTTCCCCTCGGAAGGCAACGCAACACGCCCGCCAAGGAGAGGTTTGTGGCAATCACCGAAGAGTCGAGGCGTCAGCTCCATCGTGCGCTGACCGGTGTGATGGGAGAAGAGGGGGCGACCCTCGTGGTCGAGCACCTGCCGCCGATGGACTGGTCCGAAGTCGCCACCAAGCGAGACCTGGCCGACACCAAGACCGAGCTGCGCGCCGAGATCCACGATGTGAGGCGCGAGGTCGCCATGCTCCGCGCCGAGATGACGGCCGGCTTCGCCCTCGTCAACGAGCGCTTCACATCTGTCGACGCGCGGTTCACGTCCATCGAGGCGCGGCTGGATCAGCACGAAAAGCTGTTCGCCACCAAGGCCGATGTGCTGGCGCTGTCGGTGCAACTCCACCAGGAGCTCCGCCGCATGACCATGACACTGCTGTTCGCCGGCTTCGGGTTCGTCTCCGCCGCCGCAGCGGCGGCCGGCCTTGTGGTGGGCACATAGGCCCCCCGCTACAGCTTGTGCAGCCCCACGTGCAGCGCCCGGCCGTCGGACAGCTCGTAGCGGCGGGCGTTGCTGACCGGTCCGGCCAGCACCAGGTCGCCCGCCAACGTCTGGTCGGCCACGTAACCCCGGTGTGCCTCCACTGCTGCCCGCACGTCGTCGTGGTCGCCGGCGTCGACCACCAGGTGGATGCGGTCGGAGACGTGCAGCCCGGCGTCCTTGCGGGCCTGCTGCACCAGCCGCACCACGTCGCGAGCCAAGCCCTCGGCCTCCAGCTCGGGCGTTACCGCCACGTCGAGCACCACCAGCCCGCGGTCGCCGGGCAGCGCCCGGCTCACTGCCTCGTCGGCGGGCACCAGCCGCAGCGTGTACTCGTCGTCGGCCAGCGTCCGGTCGCCCACCACCACCGACCCGTCGGCCCGCCGCTCCCACTCGCCCGCCCGCACCGCCTTGATCACCTTCTGCACGTCGGCCCCCAGCCGCGGGCCCAGCACGGCGGGCACCACCTGCAACAGGTACCGCCCCACCGCCGACACGTCGTCGGAGAGCCGCACGTCCTTCACGTTGAGCTCGTCGGCCACCAACTGCGTGAACGGCGCCAGGCGCTCGGCATCCGGCGCGGCGACGGTCAAGGCGGGCAACGGCAGCCGCACCCGCAGCCCCGCCGCCTTGCGCACCGACGACGCCGCCGAGCACACGTCGCGCACGAGGTCCATGGCCGCCACCAGCTCCTCGTCGGCGGGCAGCTCGTCGGCCCGGGGCCAGTCCGTCAGGTGCACGCTGCGCTCGCCCGTCAGCCCCCGGTACACCTCCTCGGTCACCATCGGCAGCAGCGGGGCCGCCGTCCCGCACAGCACGGCCAGCACCGTGTAGAGCGTGTCGAAGGCGTCGGCGTCGCTCTCCCAGAACCGGTCGCGTGAACGACGGATGTACCAGTTCGTCAACGCGTCGAGGAACCCCGACACCGCGTCGCACGCGCCCGACAGGTCGTAGGCGTCCATGCGCTCGGTCACCTGCTCGACCAACTGCCGCGTCTTGGCCAGCACGTAGCGGTCGAGCACGCCCTCGGCGTCGACGCGGTAGCGCGCCCGATAGCCGTCGGCGTTGGCGTAGAGCGAGAAGAAGTACCAGGCGTTCCAGATGGGGTTGAGGACCTGGCGCACGGCGTCGGCGACACCCTTGCGCGTGAACACCAGGTCCTGGCCCCGCAGTACCGGCGACGACAGCAGGAACCAGCGCACGGCGTCGGCGCCGTAGGTCTCGAACATCTCCTCGGGGTCGACGTAGTTGCGCAGCCTCTTCGAGGCCTTGCGCCCGTCGTCGCCGAGGATCACGCCGTGCACCACGCAGTTGGCGAACGGCTCGGAGTCGAACAGCGCCGTCGACAGGACGTGCAGGTTGTAGAACCAGGCTCGCGTCTGGCCCACGTACTCCACGATGAAGTCGGCGGGGAAGTGGCCGCCCTCGAACCACTTGCGGCTGTCGAACGGGTAGTGCACCTGCGCGTAGGGCATCGAGCCCGACTCGAACCAGCAGTCGAGCACCTCCTCCACCCGCCGCATGGTCGACTGCCCGGTGGGGTCGTCGGGGTTGGGCCGCGTCAGCTCGTCGATGCCGGGTCGGTGCAGGTCGGCAGGCCGCACGCCGAAGTCGCGCTCCAGCTCGTCGAGCGAGCCGTAGACGTCGAGGCGCGGGTAGCGGGGGTCGTCCGACTTCCACACCGGGATCGGCGAGCCCCAGAAGCGGTTGCGGGAGATCGACCAGTCGCGGGCGTTCTCCAACCACTTGCCGAAGGCGCCGTCTCGGATGTGCTCGGGCACCCAGTTGATCTTCTGGTTGAGTTCGAGCGCCCGTTCCTTGATGTCGGTGACCTTCACGAACCACGACGAGATGGCCCGGTAGATCAGTGGCGTGTCGGTCCGCCAGCAATGCGGATAGGAGTGCCGGTACACCTCGTGCTTGACGACATGGCCCCGCTCCTTGAGGTCGCGGATCACCAGCGCGTTGGCCTCGAAGACCTGCACGCCCTCGTAGTCGGGCACCTCGGCCGTGAAGCGGGCGTGCTCGTCGACCGGCACTACGACGGGGATGCCGGCCGCTTCCGACACCCGCTGGTCGTCCTCGCCGAAGCCCGGCGCGATGTGGACCACGCCCGTGCCGTCGTCGGTGCTCACGAAGTCGCCGGCTAGCACCCGGAACGCGTTCGGCACGTCCGCGAAGAACGGGAACAGGGGCGTGTAGCGCCGCCCCACCAACTCAGACCCCCGCACGGTGCTCACCACCGGTACGTCCTCGGGCACGGCGCCGCCGGTGATGTAGCGGGCGCCGTCGAGCTCGTAGACCGAGTACTCGATGTCGGGGCCGACGGCCAGGGCCAGGTTCGAGGGCAGGGTCCACGGGGTGGTGGTCCATGCCAGGAGGCGCTCGCCCGTCTCCAGCTCGAACCACACGGTGAGCGTGGGGTCGTCGCGGTCGCGGTAGGCGTCGTCGAGGCGGGTCTCGAAGTTCGACAGCGGCGTCTCGCACTCCCAGCAGTAGGGGAGCACCTTGTAGCCCTCGTAGATGAGCCCCTTGTCCCACAGCTGCTTGAAGGCCCACATGACGCTCTCCATGTAGGGGAGGTCGAGGGTTTTGTAGTCGTTCTCGAAGTCGACCCAGCGGGCCTGGCGGGTGACGTAGGACCGCCACTCGTTGGTGTACCGCAGCACCGACGTGCGGCACGCGTCGTTGAACCGTTCGATGCCGTAGTCGGTGATGGCCACGTGGCCGCTGATCCCCAGCTCCTTCTCGGCCTCCATCTCGGCGGGCAGGCCGTGGCAGTCCCAGCCGAAACGGCGCTCGACCCGGTGGCCCCGCATGGTCTTGTAGCGGGGGACGGCGTCCTTGACGTAGCCGGTGAGGAGGTGGCCGTAGTGGGGGAGCCCGTTGGCGAAGGGGGGCCCGTCGTAGAAGACGAAGTCGTTGTCGCCGGCCGGCCGTTGCTCCACCGAGGCCCGGAAGGTGTCGTCCTGCTCCCAGAAGGCCAGGATGCGCGCCTCGATCCCCGGGAACGCAGGCTGCTGCTCGACGTTCGGGTACGGCTGCTCGGCGGGATCGGACGCGGACATGGTCCCAGGGTATTCGCCGCAGTGGGGCGTCCCATGGCGCAACGCCGGCAATCGACGGCCTCTGCCGCCGCCCGCTGCGTCCTCCTCCTCGAAAGCCTGGTGGCTTCCTTCGTCGTCGATCCTTGCGGGCGAGGACGGATGGCTCGCCGATTCCCTGCCGGGCGCCATGAGACCCCCCACTACAGTGGTCTCCCGTGCCTGACGACCTGTTCGACGTGACCGCCGGGGGCGACGTGGTGCTGCGTCTCCACGTCCAGCCGGGAGCGGGGCGCACGGCGGTGGCGGGCAAGCACGGCGACGCCCTCAAGGTGCGGGTCGCCGCGCCGCCCGAGGGGGGCCGGGCCAATGAGGCTGTCATTGCCCTGGTGGCCGAGACGTTGGGCGTCGCCAAGGACGCCGTCAGCTTGACCAGCGGCGAGTCCAGCCGCTCGAAACGGGTGAAGATCAGCGGCGTGGACGCCGACGACGCCACCCGATTGCTGCACGAGGCGCTGGCGGCGGGCGCCGAGCGTCCCAGCCGGAAGTCCACCGGCCGGGAATTGCAGGGACCCCGCATCCGTTGAGTGCGCGGCGGCCGCATGGTACGGTCCGCCACTCTTCCGACCCTGGGAGCGCATTCTGATGCCAAGCAGAGCTTCCAAGCCGCCCGCCAAGAAGGCGGTTCCTACCAAGAAGGCGGTTCCCGCCAAGAAGGCGGTTCCCACCAAGAAGGCGGCGCCCGCCAAGGCAGCCGCCTCGTCACCGAAGGCGGCGGTTCCCGCGAAGAAGACCCCGACGAAGCAAGCGGCGGCCAAGAAGGCCGCGGCACCCACTCCCCCCAAGCGGGCAAAGGCACCGGTGTTGGACAAGTTCCTCCAAGAGCAAGTGGCGCTCCTCGAACAGGAGCGGCAGACGTATACCGAGCAGGCGGAAGCGCTCAAGGCGGAGGCCGACCAGCTCGCCCAGGAGATGGAGCCGGGGGACATCCAGTTCGACGAGGAGTCGGGCGAGGGTGGCACCATGAACATCGACCGTGAGCGCGACCTGGCCCTGTCGGCCCAGGCCCGGGCTGCCGTCGAGGAGATCGACCACGCGCTGGCCAAGATCGCCAGCGGCACTTACGGCACGTGCGAGAACTGCGGCCAGCCCATCCTGAAGGCCCGTCTCAAGGCGCTTCCCTACGCTCGGCTGTGCGTGGCCTGCAAGAGCGGGGGCCTGTCCCGCCGTTGAGGCCGACGGCCGGTCGGCTGCCGTTGGTGGCCGCCGTGGCCGCGGTCGTCGTCGTCCTCGACCAGCTCGCCAAGGAGTGGGCGCTGCGCGCCCTGACCGACGGGCCGATCCATCTCGTCTGGACGCTGCGCCTCAACCTGTCGATCAACCCGGGTATCGCCTTCGGCCTGGGCCGGGGGCTGGGGCCCGTCATCGTCATCGGCGCCGTCGTGGTCATGGTGGTGCTCCTGGTGGTCGCCCGCTCCACGGCGATGACGACGGTCACGGCGGTGGCCGCCGGACTCGTCCTCGGCGGCGCGTTGGGGAACGTCGTCGACCGCGTGTTCCGAGACCAGGGCGGCGTCGTCGATTTCATCGACCTCCAGTGGTGGCCGATCTTCAACGTGGCCGACATCGCCATCAGCGTGGGTGCCGTCCTCCTGGTGGTCTGGGGGCGGGAGCGGTGACAGAGACGATCCCCGCGGGGCTGGCGGGCGAGCGGGTCGACCGCGTGGTCGCCATGCTCACCGACCTGTCGCGGGCCGAGGTGGCCGACTTGGTCGCCAACGGCCGCGTCGTCGTCGACGGCAAGCCCGTCGCCACCAAGAGCCGCCGCATGGCCGAGGGCGAGGTGCTGTCGGTCACGCTGCCCGACCCGGTGGACACGGCGTTGGTGGCCGAGGCGGGCGTAGCGGTGGCGATCGTCCACGCCGACGACCACGTCATCGTGGTCGACAAGCCGTCGGGGCTCGTCGTCCATCCCGGCGCGGGCAACGCCACCGGCACCCTCGTGCAGGGGCTGCTGGCCCGGTTCCCCGACTTGGCCGACGCGGGCGCAGGCGACGATCCGAGCCGGCCGGGCATCGTGCACCGTCTCGACGCCGGCACGTCGGGACTGCTGATGGTGGCCCGCACCGCCGACGCGTACCGCTCGCTGGTGGCGCAGCTCCAGGAGCGGACGGTGGAGCGCCTGTATCTCGCCCTGGTCGTCGGGCAGGTGGAGTCGCCTGCCGGGATGGTCGACGCGCCGATCGGGCGATCGGGTGCCGACGCCACGCGTATGGCGGTGCGGCCCGACGGCCGGGAGGCGCGCACCCGCTACGAGGTCGAGCAGCGCTACGACGACCCCGTCCCGTGCACGGTGGTGCGCTGCAAGCTGGAGACGGGAAGGACGCATCAGATCCGCGTGCACATGGCCGCCATCGGGCACCCCGTGGTGGGTGACCCCCGCTACGGCTCCAGCCGAGGGTTGCGTTC
Source organism: Actinomycetota bacterium (assembly GCA_019347595.1). Lineage (GTDB taxonomy): Bacteria > Actinomycetota > Acidimicrobiia > Acidimicrobiales > JAHWLA01 > JAHWLA01. The sequence goes on along the minus strand of JAHWLA010000006.1, from coordinate 16,459 downwards.
GCCACGCCCGTTCCTCCACGCCTTCCGGCTGTCGTTCGACCACCCGGCCACCGGCGAGCGGGTGACGTTCACGTCGCCGTTGCCGCCCGACCTCGAGGCCGTCCGTGCCGGCCTCCGCTGAGCCGCTCGACGAGGCGGGCGCCCGCCGGCTCGTGATCCGGGCCGTGGGGGCGCTGATCGCCTTCGTGCTGGCCGCGGGCGTCGCCGTGGTGCTGAACGAGGCCGACGGCGACGACGTGGTGTCGTCCGACGACGGCGGCGCCTTGGCCGACGGGGAGCGGCTGTTCTCGGGCGGCGCGCCGCTGGCGGGCACCGAGATCCCGGCCTACGTGGTGCGGCGCAAGACAGCCCTTGCCCGGGTCGAGGGGCGGGTGGTGGCCGCCGTGTCGTTCACGGCGTACACGACGGAGGCGGAGGCGCGGGCGAAGATCGAGGGGACGACGGTGCGCGCCCTGCTGGTGGCGGCGCCCGGCGGGGGTCCGTCGACGGTGGACGGCAGCCTCGACCGGTGGGCGGCTCGTGAGCGCCGGGCGGCGGAGTCGGAGCGGGAGGGGCTGGTGCGGATGCTCACAGACACCGAGGACCCCGACTTCGTGGCCCAGTTCCAGGCCGACATCGCCCGTCTGGCCGGGCTGCTCCAGAAGCTCGATCCCAACGGGCCGGTGGTGTTCGGCGCCGTGGTGGAAGGCGACGTGACGGCGTTGCGGGCCGTCGCCGGGCGGCCCGGGGTCCGGCTGGTCGACGTCGTGGCCCGGCGGCTGGGCGGCGAGGTAGGGATCGAGCAGGTGGGCGGTATCCGCCCCGAGGAGACCACCCGCGCCGGCGACCCACCCCACCGCCCCTTCTGACATCCGAAGTGTGCGGAGTTTGCGATCGCCCCGATCACCAACTCCGCACATCTCGCGGGCTTCGGTGGCGCGGTAGGCCGCTAGGCCAGGGGGGCGAGCAGGGCGGCGGGATTGCCCTGGGCGCGGGCCACCATGTCGGCCAGCGTGAACGAGTCGAGGCGCTCGCGCATGTGGCGGCTGACCTCCGCCCACACGGCGAGGAGGACGCACTGGCCCTCGTGGTCGCACGCCCCGTTGGTGTGGGGCTCGCCGAAGTCGCCCGCCACGATGGGGCCGTCGACGGCGCTGACGATCTGGCCCAGCGTGATCTCGGCGGGGTCGCGGGCGAGGACGTACCCGCCGCCGACGCCGCGCTTCGAGCGCACCAGCCCGGCGCCCTTGAGGGCGAGGAGGATCTGCTCCAGGTAGGGCTGGGGCAGGCCGGTGCGCTCGGCGATGTCGCGCACCGACGTCGGCGTGCCGTCCTCGCGATGGAGGGCCAGGGAGAGCAGGGCGCGGCTGGCGTAGTCGCCGCGCGTGGAGACCTTCACGCCCCCCATGGTACGACGCCGCGTAACGTCACCCGGATGACGCGACCGACCCCTGTCGTCCCCGACTACGGCGGGCGCTGCATCGCCTCGGTCGTGCCTGCCGTGCTGGCTGGGCGCTCCGAGCCCTGGTTGCCTGCCCCGGTGCTCGACGCCCGACAGGTCGTCCTCGTCGTCCTCGACGGCTTGGGGTGGGAGCAGCTCCAGGCCCGCCCCCACCACGCCCCGGTGCTCACCGGCATGGCGGGCGGCCCCGTCACGTCGGTGGCGCCCAGCACGACCTCGGCCGCGCTGACGTCGATCAGCACGGGCCGGCCGCCTGCCGAACACGGGATTTTGGGCTACCGGATGTACGTGGGGAATGGGCGAACGCTGAACGTCCTGCGCTGGCGCACCGACGAGGGCGACGCCCGTGAGTCGATCCCGCCGGCATCCATCCAGACACTCCCCATCTTCGAGGGGACGTCGCCCCGCGTGGTGAGCCGGGCGGAGTTCGCCCACACCGGCTTCACCGACGCGCACCTCGGCAGCGCTCGCCTCCACGGCTGGCGCACGCCGTCGGCCATCGCCGTCGAGGTGCGCCGCGCCCTCGCCGCGGGCGACAGCTTCGTGTACGCCTACTACGACGGCATCGACAAGGTGGCGCATGCGTACGGGCTGGGCGAGCACTACGACGCGGAGCTTGCCTTCGCCGACCGGCTGGTGGGCGACCTGGTGGCGGAGCTGCCGGCCGGGGCGGCACTGGTCGTCACGTCCGACCACGGCCAGGTCGACGTCGGCGACGCCGTGGTGGCGATCGAGCCCGACGTGTGGGCCGACGTCGATTTCGTGTCGGGCGAGGGGCGGTTCCGCTGGTTGCACGCCAGGGCGGGAACGGCGGGTCGGCTGGCCGAGCGGGCGGAGGCGGCTTATGGCGACGTGGCGTGGGTGCGCACCCGCGACGAGGTCCTGGCCGACGGATGGCTGGGCAACGGGTTCGTGGGCCCCGACGTGCCTGCCCGGCTGGGCGACGTGGCGCTGGTCCCGTTCGAGCCGATCGCCTTCCTCGACCCCGCCGATGCGGGCGAGGCCCGGCTGCGCAGCAGGCACGGATCACTGACGTCGGCCGAGATGCTGGTGCCGTTGTTGGCTTCCCGGCGCTGAGACGGGGAAGGATGGACCCCATGTCCCAGGAGAGCCCGGACCAGCGAGCACCGCAGATCATCGTCATGCCCGAGACCGAGGAGGCGACGCCTGGCGCACCGGACAAGCCCGAGCGCGAGACGGTCGAGCAGCCTGCCAAGGTCATGCGCATCGGCTCGATGATCAAGCAACTGCTGGAGGAGGTGCGCCAGGCACCACTCGACGAGGCCAGCCGCTCGCGGCTGCGTGAGATCTACGAGACCTCGGTGCGCGAGCTGGCCGAAGGGTTGTCGACCGACCTGCGTGAGGAGCTCGACCGCCTGGCCATGCCGTTCGAGAGCGCGGCAGCGCCGTCCGAGGCCGAGTTGCGGGTCGCCCAGGCCCAGCTCGTCGGCTGGCTGGAGGGTTTGTTCCACGGCATCCAGGCCACCCTGTTCGCCCAGCAGATGGCAGCCCAGGCCCAGCTCGAGCAGATGCGCCGTCAGCGCGGCCTCCCGCCCGGCGCACCGGTGCCCGAGGACGGCGGGGGCCCACCGGCCGGCCCCACCGGCTACCTGTAACGCGTCCCGGTCGTCGATGACGCAGTAGTTGTCGCCGGAGCGGCCACTACTGCGTCGTCAGTGAGGCGCCTGTCGCGGCGCGCACTCGACGGGCCCCGGGCGAAAGCGTTGCGCCGGGATGGGCGAGGGCGACGACGCAGCCGCCGAAGCCCGCGCCGGTGAGGCGGGCACCGATGACGCCGGGCGTCGCCGCCAGCCGGTCGACCAGCTCGTCGAGCACCGGGATGCTGACTTCGAAGTCGTCGCGGAGGCTGGCGTGGCTCGCGGTCATGAGCGGACCCAGCTCGTCGATGTCGCCCGCGGTCAGCGCGTCGGCGAAGGCGCCGACCCGCTCGTTCTCGGTCACGACGTGCCTGGCCCGGCGCCGCAGCAACGGGTCGGACAGCGACGAGGCGTCGGCGACGGTCGCAGCACGCAACGGGCCGATGCGGGCGGCCGCCTCGTCGCACTCGGCCCGGCGGTCGGCGTAGGCGCTGCCGGCCAGCCCCCGCGGCACGCCGGAGTGGACCACCCAGACATCCACGGCGTCCGGCATGCGGACCGGCGTCACGTCCAGCGAGGTGCAGTCGATCAGCAGGGCGTGGCCTTCGACCCCCGCTGCCGAGGCGAGCTGGTCCATGATTCCGCACGGCACGCCCGACGCCACCTGCTCGGCCGACTGGCACAGGTGGGCCAGCGCCAAGGGGGTCCCGTCGAAGCCGAGCGCCAGCGCTACCGCCACCTCGAGCGCGGCGCTGGACGACAGGCCGGCGCCCAACGGCAGCGTCGTGGACACCGAGCCCCGCAGGCCCCCGGCCGGGCGCATGACGGCGACGACGCCGGCCACGTAGCGCGCCCACGGCGGCGACACGGACGGCGGGTCGGCGACATCGAGCGGTACGACCGCTTCGCTGCCCTCGTCGGCCGACGAGAGCACGACGGTGTCGCCGCCCGGCTCGCCCTCGACCGTGGTGGCCAGGTCGATCGCCATCGGCAGCACCAGCCCGCCCGTGTAGTCGGTGTGGTCGCCGATGAGGTTCACCCGCCCCGGCGCCCGCGCCGTGATCACGACGAAGTGTGCGGAGTTGCGGCGCCCCTGAGGACCGAACTCCGCACAGTTTGCGGGGTCACGGGAACATCCTCGCCGCGTCCGTGCGGCAGACGCTGGTCAGACCGCTGATCTCGTACGCGAGATCCGGGCGTTACGCCCGATTTCGCGTACGAGATCCGGGCGGTGGGGCCGGTGGGCGGCGAACCGGCCCCCGATTTCCTCGTACCTTCGCCGTTCCTGCCGATGGACACGTACGGAGGAAGCGGGTGCGCCTGACGCAAGACATCGCCAACATCGTGCTGCTAAGCGTCGACCGCGGGCTCGTGGTCGCCGCGGAGCGCGCCTGGCGACGCCGACGAGAGCCTGCGGCTGATGCCCGCCACGGCGGGAAGCACGCGTCGGGTCGGATGGCATCGGCGGTGCAGTGGTGACCCCGCTCGTGGAGTCGTCGGCGGTGTCGATCCTGGTGGTCGACGACGACGCCGACCACCGGTCACTCGTCGCCCGGGCGCTCGAGCCGTTGGGGCACACGGTGCGGTTCGCGGCGTCGGGGGCCGAGGCGCTCGCCGTGCTGGACGGCGTCGATCTCGTCGTCCTCGACTACCGCCTGCCCGACACCAGCGGGATGGACCTCCTCACCGCCATCAAGGCGCGGAACGGGCCGTCGGTCGTCATGGTGACGGCGATGGGCTCGGAGAGCGTGGCCGTCGACGCCATGCGCCTCGGCGCCGTCGACTACCTGGTGAAGGGCGGCGACTACGTCGTCCGGCTCCCGCAGGTGGTGGAGCGGGCCTGCCGCCAGCACGACCTGGCGCGGCGGGCCAGCGAGCTCCAGCGGGTGGCCCTCGTGGTGCACTCGGCGCGCGACCGGGCCGAGGTGTACCGGGAGATCGTCCAGGGGGCGCGCACGCTTTTGCGGGCGGGCTCGGCGGCGCTGTTCGTGGTGAACGGCGCGGGTGCCATCGAGATGCTGGAGGGCGACGCCGACGGCGCGGCGCGCATCGCGGCGCGGCTGGCCGGGCTGCTGGCGACCGGCGGCAGAGCGCCCGCGCACATCGACGACCGGGCGCTGGTCGTCCCGTTGTCCGAGGCGGAGGGCAAGCCCAGCGGGGCGCTCGTGGTGTGGGACGACGCTGCTCGTCGGTTCGAGCCCGAGGAGGTGACGCTGGTCGAGACCTTCGCCGCCTTCGCCGGCACTGCGCTGGCCAACGCCGCGCGCCTCGAACTGGAGCGGGCATTGGTCGTCCAGCTCCAGGACACGCTCGACCTCCGGCGCAGCTTCGCCATGTCGTTGTCGCACGAGCTGCGCACCCCCCTCACGTGTGTGGTCGGATTCGCCGAGACGCTGCTGGGCAACTGGGACCGGCTCGACGAGCGCGCCCGCTACGACTGCGTGGTGGCGGTGCGCGACAACGCCACACAGCTCCGCGGGCTGGTGGAGCAGTTGCTCGACTTCGGGTCGCTGGAGGCCGGTCGGCTCACCGCCACACCCGTGCTGCTCGACCTGCGGGCCGAGATCGAGGCTGCCGTGCAGGCGATGGCGCCCATGTTCGCCGACCGGCCGGTGACGACCGATGTCGGCGAAGTGCGGGTGCACGGCGACCCCGTGCTGTTGCGCCGTGTGCTTTCCAACCTGTTGTCGAACGCCGCCAAGTATTCGGGCCCGGGCAGCCCGGTGTCGGTGCGCGTGGTCGACGAAAACGACGGCATGGTGTGCGTCGAGGTTGTCGACGAGGGGGCGGGCATCAGCGCGGAGGAGGCGACCCACGTCTTCGAGCCGTTCTGGCGCTCGTCGACCGCGCAGCTCAACGCCACGCGCGGCAGTGGGATCGGCTTGGCGCTGGTCCGCGAGTACGTCCGCCTCATGGGCGGCTCGGTCGGCGTGCGATCGACGCCGGGTCTCGGGGCGTCCTTCTCGTTCACGCTGCCCCGAGCCGACTGAGCGGGGCCGGTCTACAGCCAGTCGCGGCGGCGGAAGGCGACGAAGCCGGTGACGGTGAGGAGCACCATCAGGCCGATGGCCATGGGGTAGCCGAACTGCCAGCCCAGCTCGGGCATGTGCTCGAAGTTCATGCCGTAGATGCCGGCAATGAGCGTGGAGCCCAGGAGCAGGGCGCCCCACGACGTCATCGTCTTCATCACCTCGTTCATGTGGTTGGAGATAATGGCGAGGTGGGCGTCGACGGCGTTGCCCATGAGCTCTCGTTGGGTGTCGACGAGGTCGATGACGCGCAGCACGTGGTCGTAGACGTCCTGGAGGAGCAACACCGTCTGGTCGTCGATCCACGGCACCTCGCGTCGGAGCAGCGCGTTGATCACGTCGCGCAGGGGCACCACGGCGCGGCGGAAGTGCAGCAGGCGGCGGCGGATCTCGAACAGGTCGTGCTGCACCTCGCGCTCGTCGGGGACGTCCTCGCCGAAGATGCGGTCCTCCAGGGTCTCCAGCTCGTCCTCGGCGATGTCGGTGGCCCGGAAGTACCCGTCGACCAGCTCGTCGAGGATGGTGTAGAGCAGAAGCCCGACGGCGGCGCCGTTGACGCGGGTGCGCTCGAAGCGGCGGCGGGCCTCGTCGATCTGCCAGCGGTCGCCGTCCTCGTTGGCGCCCCGCACGGTGACGAGCCAGTCGGGGCCGACGAACAGGTCGACCTCGGCGAGCTTCTCGGAGTAGGCCACCACGAACACGTGCGTCGGATAGCGCTCGAGCTTGGGCCGCTGCCCGTGCTTGCGGGCGTCCTCCATGGCGAGCGGGTGGAGGTCGAACTCGGCGGCGATGCAGGCGAAGTCCTCGTCGGTGGGGTCGGACAGGTCGACCCACAGCAGCCGTCCCTCGTGCCCCAGGAGGTCCGAGATGTCGCCTGGGTCGCGCACGACCTCGACGCCGTCCTTCCCGTAGTCGAGGACGGTGATCACGCTGGCGTCTCTATCCGTTGCCCACGGAAGTGAAGCGGGCGAGCTGCCGGCTCTGGGCCACCAGGCGGCCGTCCTCGCCCCACAGGTCGCCGTCCTCCTCGATGTAGCCGTCGGTCAGGTGGCGGGTTCGGAACTCGGCCAGGTGCCAGGTGGTTGTGGGCCGGCCGCGCCAGTGGACGGTGAGCTCCACGGTGGGCACCATGCCGACGCCCTTGGCGGCGAAGACCGCGGGCGGGTAGCTGTCCATGAACAGCGGGACGGCGAGGGCGTCGAGGGCGCGGTCGCGCAGGCGGCTCCAGCCGTGGATCACGGGCGGCGCCGGTGCGGACGCCCAGAACGCCTCGCGCTGGCCGGCGGGGACGCGGTACTCGAAGCGCCGGACGAACTCCATGCTCATGTTCTCGTCGGCGTCGTCGTCGGGCGGGTCCATCACGGGGCAGTCGAGGGGGGCGGGGAGGGCGGGCGCGGTAGCGTCGAACGTCTCCACGTCGCCGTCGCGGCGGGTGCCGAACACCGCCATGGCGGTGGCGACCAGGCCGTGCGCCTGTTCGACGTGGGCTTCCAGGTAGGCATGCCCGCGGGTGGCGTGGTTGAGGCGGACGCGGACGGTCAGGTCGTCCCACGTCGGGCGCTGGAGGAAGTGGGTCGTCATCGTCATAGGGTCCGGAAAGGGCGAGACATCGAGCATGGCGCGGAGCGGATAGGTGGCGATGTAGCCGCCGTTGGCGCCTGCGGCGACATGCCACCGGCGGCTGACCCGACCGCGCCACACGTCGCCGTCGCGCGTGAGGGCGGTGTCCTCGTCGAACTCCGTCGTCATGCCGTGAACCTAACCTGCGCTGTGTGCCCGACATGGACTTGCAGACGACGGCGATGGCGGCGGGGGGCGACGCCATCGCGCGCGACCCGGACGGGCGGGTGGTGTTCGTGGAGGGCGCCCTGCCCGGCGAGACCGTGCGAGCGGCGGTGCTCGAGGAGCGGCGGGACTTCGCCCGGGCTCGTGTCGTCGAGGTGCTGTCCCCCTCGCCCGACCGGCTCGATGCCGGGGCGGCCGCCTTGGACGGCGGGTGCCCGGGGTGCCCCTGGCAGGGCGTGGCGCCCGCCGCGCAGGGGCGGCTGAAGCGGGGCGTGGTCGTCGATGCCCTGCGGCGCATCGCCGGCGCGACCGACGTGGTGGCCGCCGATGTGCCGTCGGTGTCGCCGACGGGCTACCGGACGACGGTGCGGGCTGCGGTCCTCGCCGACGGGCGGGCCGCCTACCGGGCGCGTCACTCCCACGACCTGGTGCCCATGGCCGGGTGCACGACGGCGCACCCGCTGGTGGACGAGCTGGTGCGGGAGGGGCGGTATCACGGTGCCGAGGAAGTGGCGCTGCGGGCGGGGGCGCGCACCCGGGAGCGGCTGGTGCTGGCCCGGCCCACGGCCGAGGGCGTCGTCGTGCCGGGCGACGTGTTCGTCGTGGGCGAGGACGCGGGACGGTCGGCACGGCGGGCGTCGTTCACCGAGCAGGCGGCCGGGCGGCGGTGGCGGATCTCGGCTACGTCGTTCTTCCAGTCGGGGCCGGAGGCGGCGGAGTTGTTGGTGGACGCCGTGCGGGCCGCGGTGGGGACGGCGCTCGACGACGGCGGCACGGTCGTCGACGCCTACGCGGGCGTGGGCCTGCTCGGCGGGACATTGGCGGCCCGGCGCGACGACGTCGATTTGGTCGCGGTGGAGAGCAACGCCACCGCCGCGCGCGACGCCCGCCACAACTTGGCCGACGTCGAGGCCGAGGTGGTGCAGGCGGATGTGGGCCGGTGGGACGGCGGCGGCACGGCCGGGGCGACGGTCGTGGTCGCCGACCCCGCTCGGGCGGGGCTGGGAAAGAAGGCCGCCGCCGTGCTGGCGGGCACTGCGGCGCCCGTGTTCGTGCTGGTGGCGTGCGACCCGGCGTCGCTGGCCCGCGACACGCGGCTGCTGATCGACGCCGGGTACCGGCTGGCGTCGGTGCAGGTGCTCGACCTGTTTCCCCAGACGGTGCACGTCGAGGCCGTCGCCCGCTTCACCCTCGCCCCCTGACCCGCCCCCGGTGGAACCGGGGGTGGCGGCGGGGGGTTCTGTACCATGCGGGTGTGGAGGTCGGTTCGGTCGAGCGCATGCTGCGGGAGACGCCCGGTGTCCTCGACTGCTCGGTGAGCGACGAGGGCATTGCCGTCGTCGTCCATCCCGAGGTCGATCCCCGCATGCTGGAGATCCGCGTGCAGGCCGCCTTGGCCGAGCTGGGCGACCGGCGACCGCTCCTCGTCGTCGGCGGCATGAGCACCGCGGGTGGGGCGTACCCTCCCGCCGGCGCGGCGCCCCGCCACACCGACCGGCCGGGCATGCGCAGGCCCGGCCTGCCCCGGGGCCGGTCGTCGATGCCGGTCCTCGGTTTCGTGGTGCTCGTGGTCGCAGCGATCACGCTGGTCCCGCTGGCCGGCCGCACCTCGTCGTCGCGCGTCGGCCGTTTGGCGGGCGGTCCAACGCCGGCCGCGGCGCCGACGTCGGGCGTCTCTGCGCCGTCGGCCGGTGGCGTGGTGAACGCGGCGGGCGCCAGGCGGACGTTCGGGCCGCTGCCCGTCGTCGACGAGGTGGTAGCGGCGGCGCTCGCGCCCGCGTCGCGGCGCTCGGGCCCGGCGGCCGGTGGCGTGCGGGCGGCCGGGCGGTCGGATGTCGTGGCTGTGGCGTCGCCGTCCACGGCGCCGGCTGTCGTGCCTGCTCAGGCCGCTTCGCCGACGGCGGCGTCCGCCGCCATCGCCGGCCCGTCCACCGCCGGGCCCGGTCGCTCGGCGGCCGCCGGCGAGGAAGGCGACAAGGTGAAGCTCCCGCGGGAGAAGCGGTCCAAGCACGACGGCGTGGCGGCTGCTTCCTTCGGCGACGATCCCGACCGCAGCACGTCGGCCAAGGGCAAGGGCAAGACGGGCAACGGCGGCGGCAAGCCCCACAAGGCCAAGGTCGGCAAGCCGGACAACAGCGGCAAGGCCCACAAGGCCCACAAGGCCGACAGGGCCGACAAGGCCGACAAGGCCGACAAGGGCAAGGGGCGCGGCACCCGCTGAACCCCGGTTGTGTCGCAGTCGTGCCCCGCATACGGCGCCCTGCTGCGGCACAGCCGAGGGAACGGCGGTACGGTGCCCGGCGTGCGCCGTCCGTTGCTGGTTTCGATCGCCTTCGGTGTGGTGATCGGGCTGGCGTTGGCGGCCGCCGCCGTCGGGGTGGTGGCGTTGCCGCTGTTCTTCCTGGCCCGGGCGCTCGAACCCGGTCGAGGCCTCGGGCGGCCGCTGGTGCGGACGGGGCTGCTCCAGGTCGCCGTGCCTGCCGGGGTGCTGGTGGGCATCGGCGCCGGCGTGCTCGCCGGGCGCTGGTACCGGCGGGGCGGGCAGCTTCCTCGGGAAGAGGGAAGCCGGTGGGGCGGTTAGGTTCGGCATATGGATGACCGTCTCTGTCTGCTGACCGTCCACGCCCATCCCGACGACGAGTCGTCGAAGGGCGCAGGCACGGTGGCGAAGTACCACGCCGAGGGTGTCCACACCGTGCTCGTCTGCTGCACCGGGGGGGAGGAGGGCGACATCCTCAACCCGGCCATGGACAAGCCCGAGGTCCGCGAGCGGCTGCACGAGGTGCGCCTGGAGGAGCTGGACCGGGCGGCAGCGATCATCGGCTACGACGAGGTGCGCCTGCTCGGCTACCGCGACTCCGGCATGCCGGACTCGGAGGCCAACGCCCACCCCGAGTGCTTTGCCTGCGCCCCGCTCGACGAGGCGGTGGGCCGACTGGTGGCCGAGATCCGGCGGGCGCGGCCGCAGGTGATCGTCACCTATGCCGACGACCAGCAGGGCTACCTGCACCCGGATCATCTTCGGGTACACGACATCTCCGTGCTCGCCTTCGACGACGCCGCCGACCCCGAGCGCTATCCCGACGCCGGGGAGCCGTGGCAGCCGCTGAAGCTGTACTACACGCTGTGGTCCCGTCGACGCATCGTCGCCATGCACGAGAAGTTCCTGGAGCTGGGGCTGGAATCGCCCTTCGACGCGCGGTGGCTCGAGCGCCCCGACCAGGACCACCGGATCACCACCCAGGTCGACATCAGCGAGTTCGCCGACGTCCGGGGGCAGGCGCTGCTCGCTCATGCCACCCAGATCGATCCCGACTCGCCGTTCTGGTTCGGCCTGCCGCCCGAGGTCGCCCGCACGGTGCACCCGTACGACGACTACCACCTGGCTCGCAGCCTGGTGGAGCCGACCCCGCCCGAGGACGACCTGTTCGCCGGTGTCCGCCAGCGCGTCAGCCACTAGAGTCCGCGTTCGTCCGCAACCCGATCCAGGGGGATTCACCGATGCCGAAGTGGCTCACGCAGGAGTGGCTCGACGAGACGAGGAAACTGGGCGAAAGCCAGCCGGAGCGCCCCGGCGCCTCGGCCCGTATGCAGTACGTGATCACCGGTGGTCCCGATGGCGACATCAAGTACTACTGGGTGCTGGAGAACGGCAAGCTGCTGGAAAGCCAACTGGGCGAGATGCCCGACCCCGAGGTCACGCTCACGCAGACCTACGAGGACGCCATGAAGATCCAGAAGGGCGAGCTCGACGCCAACGCGGCGTTCATGCAGGGGCGGATCAAGGTGACGGGCAACATGGCCAAGCTCATGTCGCTGCTCCCGCTCACCAACTCGCCCGAGTACAAGCAGCTCATGACAGAAGTCCAGGCCATCACCGAGTACTGATCGCCACGCCGCGTTCTCGTACGCGGGATGGCGGCGAAGGCCGTTGTTCCACGTACGAGAACGGGCACGTTGGGGGGCGTCAGGCGGCGGCGTGCATGGCGTCGCGCAGCTCGCGGTAGCCGATGCGCACGGCACCCGATCGCTCGATGAGCGTGCGGACGGTGTCGTCGTTGCACACCAGGTCGTAGTCGTCGACGCGGGCCGCCCAATCGGGGGCGAGGGCCCGCATCTCGGCGGTGTCGACGGCCGGGTGCACGTAGAGCTCGGTGACGCCGGGGCGCAGGTCGAACAGCGTCCGCTCCAGGACGCGACGCGATCCCACGCCGCGCACGTACACGAAGTGGTCGGGGAACAACACGCCCTCCTCCTCGGCCAGGCGCCGGAACGGGAAGCCGATGCTGTCCTGACTCGACTCGCCCGACAGGCGGATGGGCAGGCAGAAGTCCACCGCCAGGTCGAGGTAGATGTCGAAGAATTCGGGCCGCAGTTGCAGGGCCCCCATGTGCGAGTCGAGATGGCTCACGTCGAAGCCCCAGTAGATGGCGCGCTCCACCTGGGCCCGCAGCTCGCGCCGGACCTCGTCGAGGTCGGCGTGGTCCCACACGTCGGCCAGCGTGCGCGGGAACCCGCCGTCGCCGTCGAGGAGCGACGGCGCGTGCGTGAGTGGTCCCCACCGGTACAGGTCGAACTCGGCGTTGAGCGTGAGATGTACGCCGATGTCCTCGCCGCGGTAGCGCGAGGCAGCCTCGCGTGCCCACGGGCACGGCACCATGAGACTGGCGCTGGTGGCGAGCCCCTCCCGCAGCGCCTGGTACACCCCCACGTTGGCGGCGTGGCTGAGGCCCAGGTCGTCGCAGTTGAGGATCAGCAGCTTGGCGTCGGGGGGATGCCCCAGACGTTCGGCGGCGGTCGTCACGACGGTGACGGTAGCCCGCCTCGGGCCCGTCGGCCGACGCCGCCGGCACCGGGCCTCGGCGGGGCGTTGCTCAGGGAGGCGAGCGCGACTGGCCGTCGCACGCCGACCACAACCCCCGTCCGGCGGCGCGGGCGTCGGAGACGGCGGCGGTGAAGTCGGCGGTGTGCGCCACGTTGGGCGGGTAGGTGGCGACCTGCGCGTAGCCCTCCCGGGCCAAGGCGAGGTTGAGGAACAGGCCGTCGTGGCGGCGATAGGCGTAGGCGAGGAGCCGGCCGAACCGGTCGCGCGCCTCGACGTCGCGCTCGAGGCGCACGCGCGTGCCCGGCGGCGCCAGTTCGCCGAGTCGCCGGGCCGCCTCCTTGGCGAAGCACTCGACCGGCGTCCGCGGCCGCACGGACTCCGGCGTGTCGATCCCGATCAGCCGGACCGCCTCGCGGCGGCCGGCGATGCGGACCCGCAGGGTGTCGCCGTCGACGACGCGCTCCACCCGGGCGACACCGGGCTCGTCGGCGGCATCGCCGGCGGCGTGGCCGCGGCCGCACGCGCCGAGCACCAGGGCGACGCACAGCATCAGCGGCGCCGACAGCCGGCGCAGTGGCCGGGATGTGGTTGTGGGCAGGGACATGGCGGATCCGGTTGGCGTGTGCGTGGTAGGGGGCTCAGCGAGCGGGATCGTGGTGGCCGCCGCGGCGGGCGCTGTCGAGCTCGACCAGGCGCAGGGCCAGCAGGCGGGCGACGTCCTCGCCGCTGTCGCCGAGTGGAGGACGCTCGGCCGCCGCCGCCGGGGGAGCGATGTCGGCCTCGATGGCGGCGGCCGGGGCTCGCTCGCCGTCCACCGGCCCGCGGGTGGGGTTGTCGGCCAGGGCGGCGACGAGGGAGCCGATGACCTCCGCCTCGGTCGTGACGGGCCGTCGCCGCGGTGCACCACGGCGTGCCATGGGCCCACTCGTAGTCGTCGGCGGCGCGGTCGTCAACGGTCGACCGGCTCAGGCGGCGGGCAGGTGGGTGTCGTCGGCGTGCATTCGCCGGTCCGCGGCCACCGCCGCCAAGGCGGCGCGAGCGGCGGCGATGCCCCGTCTGCCCGACGCCCGAGTGGCGTCGTCGAGCTTCCAGTCGCTGCCCGTCGAATCGAGGAGAACAAGCTGTCGTGCCATGAATCCGAGTATGACGAGGGGGTGTGACAATCAAGCCGGGCGCTACCCGGCAGTGAGCCGAAAAACCCGCTGACCAGCATGTTCGTCGGGCGCGACCGGCCCTGGATAGCCTCCGGCCGTGGACATCGCCGCCTTCCTCGGCCTCGAGCCGACCGCCGACCGGGCCGTGTGGCGCCTCCCGGTCACACCGGGGATCTGCACCGGGTTCAACTTCCTCTTCGGCGGCGCCGCTATGGCGGCCGCCACCCTCGCCTTGGAGGCGGCCACGGAGCGGCCGCTGGTATGGGCCACGGCGCAGTACCTCTCGTTCGTGCGGCCGCCGGCGGTCATGGACATCACCGTCACCCCCCTCGTCGTCGGCAACCAGGTGACGCAGGCCCGCGCCACGGGGCGCGCCGACGGCCACGACATCATCGTGGTGACGGCCGCATTGGGAAGTCGCCCGGTCGAGGCCAGCGGCACCTGGCTCACCCCGCCGACGGCACCTTCACCCCGGGACTGCCCCGAGGCGGCCAACTTCCGCGGCGTCCCCACCGGCATCCGCGAGCGCCTCGACGCCCGGCTGGCGGAAGGCCGGACGCCGGAGCAGCTCGACGGCGCCCGGGGGACCGGGCGCACGGTCCTGTGGGTTCGGATGCCGGAGCTCGACGAGCTGGGAGCAGCCGCCCTGGGCATCCTGGCCGATCACGTCCCGTTCGGGATCGGCCAGGCCCTCGGCATGCGGGCGGGCGGCAACAGCCTCGACAACACCCTGCGTATCGCCCGCCTCGTCCCTACCCAGTGGGCCCTGCTCGACGTGCGCATCGACGCCGTGGCCAACGGCTTCGCGCACGGCCGGGTCGACATGTGGTCGGAGGACGGCGTCCTCATGGCGACCGGGGCCCAGTCGGCGGTCGTGCGCTTCTGAAACGAGTAACAGCCGCCCGGACAGTGGCGCCCCCTGCGCCGTAGCATGCCGCGATGGACCGCTACGGCATCACCATCCCGTTCGACAACGTGCCCCTGCACGAGCAGCGAGACTGGGTAGCGGAGCTTGCCGACTTGGGCTACACCGACGCGTGGTCGTCGGAGGCGAACGGGGCCGACGGGTTCCTCCCCCTCGCCCTTGCCTCGCAGTGGGCGCCCACCCTGCGCCTCGGCACAGCCATCGTCCCCGTCTTCACCCGCGGTCCCGCCTTGCTCGCCATGACGGCGGCGGCCATGGCGGAGGCGGCACCCGGCCGCTTCGTGCTCGGGGTCGGCACGTCGTCCGACGTCATCGTCGAGCGGTGGAACGACACACCGTTCACCGACCCCTACAAGAAGACCCGTGACACCGTCCGCTTCCTCAAGTCGGCGCTGGCGGGCGAGAAGGTCGACCACGCCTTCGAGACGTTCACGGTCAAGGGCTTCAAGCTGGGCCGGCCCCTGACCCCCGAGCTGGTCCCGCCGATCCTGGTGGCCGCCCTCCGTCCCGGGATGCTGCGCCTGGCGGGGCGCGAAGCCGACGGTGCCATCATCAACTGGCTGTCGGCCGACGACGTGGCCAAGGTGGCGCCCGAGGTGGGGCCGGGCAAGGAGATCGTGGCCCGCATCTTCGTGTGCCCGTCGGAGGACTCGGCCACGGTGCGCCAGTACGCCCGCTTCGCCATCGCCGCCTACCTCAACGTGCCCGTCTACGCCGCCTTCCACGAGTGGCTCGGCCGCGGCCCGGCGCTCAAGCCCATGTGGGACGCCTGGCAGGCGGGCGACCGGAAAGCGGCCACGGCCGCCATCACCGACGAGGTGGTCGACGAGCTCATCGTCCACGGCTCGCCGGAGGCCTGCCGGGCGCACATCGCCCGCTACGTCGGCAACGGCGTGACGACCCCCGTGCTGGCGATCATGCCGTTCGGGGTAGACCAGCGACAGGCGATCCGGGATCTGGCGCCGCAGTAGTTACCGCGCGGTAACGTCACCGCCGACGCCGCCCCACGTCGGAGCAAGGAGCGAGAGCGATGGACCTGACGTACCCGCCTGAAGCCGAGGACTTCCGCGGCGAGATCCGTGCGTGGCTGGAGGCCAACCTGCCCGCCGACTTGGCCGACCTCACGGGCGAGGCGCGTCGGGAGTTCAACGAGCAGTGGGTGCGCAAGCTCCACGAGGGCGGGTGGATCTGCGCCTCGTGGCCCGAGGAGTACGGCGGCAAAGGCCTCACGACCATGCAGCAGGTCGTCCTCAACGAGGAGTTCGCCCGGGCGGGCGCCCCGCTGCGAGCCGACTTCTTCGGCGACACCCTCGTAGGCCCCACCATCCTCCAGTGGGGGACGCAAGAGCAGAAGAAGGAGTTCCTCCCCAAGATCCTCAAGGGCGAGATCTCGTGGTGCCAGGGCTTCTCCGAGCCCGACGCCGGCTCCGACCTGGCCTCGCTCAAGGCGCGGGCCGAGCTCGACGGCGACGAGTGGGTGATCAACGGCCAGAAGGTGTGGACCACCCAGGCGCAGTACGCCGACTACGTCTTCCTCTTGGCGCGAACGGATCCCGACGCGCCCAAGCACGCGGGCATCTCGTACCTGCTCGTACCCATGCGCCAGCCCGGCGTGGAGGTGCGCCCCATCGAGCAGATCGACGGTTCGGGGGAGTTCAACGAGGTGTACTTCACCAACGCCCGCTGTCCCAAGGACAACGTC
>JAHWLA010000123.1 GCA_019347595.1 Actinomycetota bacterium | reverse complement strand
AGAGCGTCGGTTTCCTAAACCGTGCGTCGCAGGTTCGAATCCTGCCGGGGGCGCCGTGTCATGTCGCGAGACATCACCCGAGGCGTCGGGTACACCGAGCCGTCGGGGTTGCGCGGAGACTGATGTCGCGAGACATCGTAGACAGTCGCCGGATTCACGGCATCGGCTGGTAGTCGCGGCTCGGATCGAGCTTGAGGCGCCGCAACTGGTCGCCGTCGAGCGCACCTGAGTTCGGCTTCGGACTCTTAGTCCGCAGGTCGGCAAGGTCGCGGCCTTGACGCCTGGAACGCTCCTCGAAGCGCGAGCGACCTAGCCCGGGCGCGACGAGTTCCCATCAGTGCTTCGTCCTGCGATGAAGAGGAGCCTTCGCATGTCGCTGCAAAATCACAGGTCACGGTCATCGAGACACGCTTGTGAGCGCCGAGAGAGGGCGCAAACCGGCCCGACTGCGGGCGAGTTCCTCCTAGGCATCGCCCCGACGTTCGAGTCGGGCAGCCACCTCGCGGTAGCGCGAGACAGGAATGAGGTGGACTCCGTCGAACGCTCCCGACTCCCTTATGGCTTCCACCATCCGGCAGGCGCTGTCCACGCCTGCGTCGCGATCGACCTCGAGCTCGTCGATGAGTGTCTGGGGGACGGCAAGCTCGGGGATGTCAGCGGTGAGCTTCCGGGCCATCGATGGCGATACCGGCACCATCACGCCGGCGAAGACTGGACCGGCGAAGTCGACGGTCTCGCGCCAGCGCATCAGGTCCGACACGGAGAAGCTGACCTGTACGAAAAGGAAGTCGGCCTCCCTTTTCCATGCAGGCAAGGGCTGTAGCCGTGAGGTGACGCCGAGCCGAAGGGGTCCCCGAGCCAACTGTGGATCGGCGGCGAATCGTCGCGCCTCGTCGAGCATGGTCCGGATCGTCAGGTCGTCTGAGCGCCGTCCGGTCTCCGGCCGGTCGCCGTAGACGAACAGGAACTCATCGACTCCGTAGGCTGCCGCGGTGAGCAGGTCGCGACGGAAGCCCAGAAGGTTGCGGTCCCTGGCGTTCAGGCAGGCGATCGATCGCCCACCCATCGCGGCCACTTCGTGCGCGACGGCAATGCTCGACACCGTGGCCCTTCCGATGTGGTTGTCGGGAATGAGGAACGCGGATGCGATCCGGCTCATCACGCCGATCTGATGGCGCACATGCATCAGATCGGGGCGCGTCGCGGGTTCGACTTCGCAGATGATCCCGAAGTTCGCGTTGCCCATGCCTCAAGCGTAGGCGTCCCCAGATTCGGCGTGGGTGGTCGAGTCGGTCGAGCAGTTCCTTGTCTCGTTCCAGGAGCTTGCGCGCGGTGACCCGCTACCTGAGCCTGGGCGAGTAGCTCTGGCTGGCAGAGCAGGACACCGGCACAGAAGCGACGGTCCTCGCCAAGGCCGCCCGGCTCTCGACTTCGCCGACTCGGCGCTCCATGCGCCCGCCGCGGGCTTCGGCGACGAGGACTTCTACCCCGACCTCATCGACCAGGCAGCCGTGTCGACGTGTCGCCTTGGCATGGAACCACCCGCTTCCGGACGGCAACAACGCGCCGCCTGGGCCAGCCTGGTGATGTTTCTCGACCTGAACGATTGCTCTTGGGAACCCGACCCGCCCAATGTCGACGAGGCCGAGGCGCCATGCTTGCCGTGGCGGCGCACGATGTCGATGAAGGCTGGTTCGCCGCCTGGCTGGGCGATCGCCTGCGAGTCGCGGGTCACCGGCGGTAACCCTCCCGGCGCACCTTGGCGTGGCGACGCTGAGCAGAGCGGTGAGCCGACGCTCAGCGGGTGATTGTTCGCTTTGCGGAAAGCCGGCTGCGCAGGTACGGGGGTAGCTTTCCCGGCGCGAATCCGGATATCCCTTCACCTAAGTGGCGGATATACTGCACCTCGTGAGCAAGCGGCTGGTCGACATCGACGACGAACTCCTGCAGGACGCCACCGACGTCCTCGGGACGGCGACGATGAAGCAAACCGTGAACCGCGCGCTCGAAGAGGTCATCCACGCCGCTCGCCGCAGGCGGCACGCCGACCGACTCGCCCGCCGCCAGGGCCTCGATCTCCACGATCCAGAGGTGATGGCGAAGGCATGGCACTGACGGCTCGGTACCTCGCAGACAAGAGCGCGCTGGCTCGGTTCTCGCATGCGGCGGTCGAACAACGGCTTCGCCCCCTCGTCGAGGAAGGCATGGTCGCCATGTGCGCGATCGTCGACCTCGAAGTCCTCTACAGCGCGAGGAACGCCGCCGACTATCAAGCGATCCTCGAGGAGCGCAGGGGCTTCGAGTCGGTTCCCATCACGCCCGAGGTCATGGGCCGGGCGTTGGAAGTGCAAGGCCTGCTGGCTCGGCGGGGACAGCATCGTGTACCTATCCCCGACCTGATCCTGGCTGCAGCGGCAGAGAGCGTCCGTCTTGCGGTTCTCCACTACGACGCCGACTTCGAGCGGAGGCCAGAGTGACGAAGCAGAAGCACGAATGGGTGGTCCCGCGGGGAGCGGTGTGACCTCATCGCCGCTGCCCCTCGCCCCGGAACTTGGCGTGGCGGTCGCTGAGCAGCACGGGCGCACCGACGATCAGAGCGTCATCGTTCGCACTGCGAAAAGCCGCTTGCGCCAAGTCGATCGGCGCGACCAATGAACGCTTACGCTTGTGCCGGTGCGGTTCACGGCAGCGATCACACACGAGGGCGCTTGGCAGGTAGCACGCTGCCTGGAGGTCGAGATCGCCAGCCAGGGCAAGAGGGTCGAGGAAGCCCTCGCCCACCTGCGTGAAGCGCTGGAGTTGTACTTCGAGGACAAGGCGCTTCCGGAGAGCATCGAGCCTCCGATCATCGCCACCATCGAACTTTCGACGTGAGTCCGGCGCTGCCGGTCGTGTCGGGCGCTCAGGCCGTCGCCGCCCTGGCGAAGGCGGCCCCATAGACCAGCGGGGAGTTGTTCGCGTTGTGGGAGGCCAACTGCGAAGTTCGGGTTGCGGAAAGGCACGCTCAACCGGTGACCACAACGAAAGGGAACGGGTACGCCTGTGCCCCCGTTGGGGCCGTTGCACCACTTCCCGTGCGTCGATCAGCGGCGCCGCGCACGCACAACGACATCGGCCACGTGCGGCGTGCCGGGCGGTGGGTCGATGCGCGGCTCGACGGCGTGCAGTTCGATGGTGAATGCCTCGCCGAGCAGCGGGCCGAGGTCGTCGGCATCGAAGTAGTCCGCTGGGTCGATGCCCCGCGACTTCATGTGCTCGCGGCGCTCGCCGTCGAGGTCGTGGTAGACGGCGAGCAGCAACCCGCCTGGGCGGACGGTGTCGACAAGCGCCTGCATGGCCGGCTCGCCGCCGGCCTTCGGCAGCGCCGGGTACTGCATCGACACCAAGTCGAACGAACCGGCCGCAAACGGTGTCTGGAGGGCGTCGCCGCACACCCAGTCGACCGCAACCCCGGCCCGCTCGGAAGCCTGTCGTGCCCGGGACACGGCGACATCGGACACATCGATCGCGGTCACTGTCCACCCGCGCTGAGCGAGCCAGATGGCATCGGCACCCTCGCCACAACCGACGTCGACCGCCTGGCCGGGGCGGAGGCCGGCGACCTCGGCGACGAGCCGCCCGTTCGGTCGCCCGCTCCACATCGCCCCGTCGCGCTCGCTGTACCTCGCGTCCCACTCGACGGCACGCGCCGTGACCAGCCGCTCGTCGTCGTGCTTCTGCTCGTGCACACTCCCCACTATGGCGCGCGCCGGCCGGTGCGTCCCATGCGGCCGGCACAACACGTCGAACCTCTACGCCCGTTCGCAAACAAGGTGGTCAGGGCACACGCAGCATCTGAACCGCAGTGGCCGCTCGGAACCAGGTCGCAGTGCTCGAGGCAGCTCCGGGTCCGCGAGGCCTCCTGCCCAGGCGACGTGCCCCGGCTATCGCCACCGCCTTCGCCTCGCCCCGGGCGTGCTGCGCATCAAGCGACGCAGCTCCGGCATGGGCGCGATGCCCGAGCGCCACACACGCAGCCATTGCCGAGGAGACCGCAGAAACGGGGCGGCGAGCGTCATGCCGTCGGCGAACAGCTCTCGCTCGGCGATCAGCCCGTCGCGCACGATGAGCCGGTCGACCACGTCGAAGGCGACGTGCCGGCCACCGACGTCGCCCTGCAACGTCCACTCGATGAACACGACGTCGTCGACGGCGCTCCAACGACGTACGACGCCATGGACACTCGGCCACACGTAGAGCAGCCGGGCGAACTCCTCGGCGGCGCCCGCGTGCCCATCCGACTGTTCCACCAGCGGTGCCCGGAGCCGCACGTCGGGCGTCAGGATGGCGAGGAAGCCGTCGACCGTCGGCGACGACCAGGCGGCCGCGAACCGCTCGACAACGCGCGCCGCCTCCTCCTGCGTCATCGCCGCTCGAGCACCACAACAGGAAACACCCGGTCGGTGTAGCGCCCGTACTCGCCGACTGCCGGATAGGCGGCGACAAGATTCGCCCACAGCTCGTCGCGCTCGGGCGGCTCGACCAGCCGCGCGTGGACGCGCTCGGTGCGACCGTCGACGTGCACCATCCCGGTGCCCGCGGTGCGGAGGTTGCGCCACCATTGCGGTTCGCGGTCGTTGCCCGCATCCGCTGCCGCGACGACATACCCGTCGGGCACCGGCAGATAGATCAGCGGCGTCGATCGCAGCCGCCCCGTCTTGCGTCCCACCACATCGAGGAGCAGCACCGGCGCACCGAACCAACGGCGCCCTGCCCTCCCACGAGTGCGCCGGTACGCACCGGCGTGGGCCGCCACGAACGGGCGACGCCCAGGGAGCCGGCCCGCGGTGTGCAGGAACGCAGCGACGGCTCGATGACGACGACCCACGCCGGAAGTGTCCATCGAATCCGACCTCCTTCACAACCGGCGCGAGCGGCGAGCCGACGATGCTTGCTCGGGCCGCACGCGGTACCGTTTGCCCCGAATCGCGCCGGACGTGCGCGATCGGGGGAGGCGCCCAGCGGGGCGTCGGCATTGGGGGGAATGGCGTGTTCGGATCACGGAAGAAGCTCGCCCTGCTCGGCGCGCTGGCGCTCGTCGCACCGATGACGGTGACGAGCGGCGCCAAGGCGACGCCGCTGTGCGAGGCGGCGTCGTACGTCGACCAGAGCCTCAGCGGAACGAGCTCGACGCTGCCCGCCTCGCCGAAGTTGCGCTTCGTCAACCTCAGCGACTCGCACATCCTCGACGACGAGGCGTCACCCGTCATCACCGGCAATTACCTCGACCCCGCGCTCGATCCGCCGATCGGCAACAACTCCGCCCAGCGTCTCCAGGAGGAGTATTCCGACGAGGTTCTCAACGCCATGGTGAAGACGATCAACGCCTGCCACGACGACGACCGCCTGTCGCTGATGATCGCCACCGGCGACCTGACCGACAACATGACGCTGAACGAGACGCGCCGGTACATCGACAACCTCGACGGCGTATCGGGGGCGGACACCGCCTACGAAAAGCACTGCGGCTACACCACCCACGACTCCAACGGGAACCCGAAGCTCGGCGGCCTGCCGTGCACGACTGCCATGCAGGCGCTGTTCGCCGGGCCGACCGGGAAGCTGGTGGCCGACACCCAAGCCGCCACACCCGACGGCAACGATCCCACCTACCAGCTCATGCCCACGAGGACGGCGCGCCAACTGGCCGAAACGGGCGCGGCGAGTGTGGCGGGCGGGTCGCACATCGCCGCACCGGGACTCCCGCCGAGTCTCCGGTGCAGCAACCGCGCTGCGGGATGCGACAACGCCAAGCTCGCCGTCCCCCACCTCGCCGTGTTCGGCAACCACGACGGCGCCGTGCGCGGGACGGTCACGTTCCAGCAGCCGTTCCAGGCGGGGGCGCTCGCCGACGGCCGCTACTTCCTCGAGAGCCAGCGCGAGTTCATCAACGAATGGTTCGCGACCACGCCCAACCCCGGCCCCATCGGCCACGGGTTCAACTTCGCCGGGCCGCGGCTGCTCGACGGCGACGACCGCAACGACGGCTACTACGCCTTCAGCAAGAAGGGCGTCCGCATGATCGTCATCAACACCATCTACGACGGGGTGGAGGACGCGGCGCACCAAGGCGGGCAGACGAACGCCGCCACCGGAGGCGTCGTCACCGGCAACGAGGCCACCAACCCCATCGGCGCCGAGATGGGGGTCATGTCGACCGCGCAGTACGACTGGCTGGCCCACGAGCTGGCGACGACCACCGAGCCGGTCCTTGTGTTCAGTCACCACCCCGACCGCTCGTTCAGCGAGCGCCGCCTCGGCTTCGCCGCCGACGGAGGCAGGACGGCGGACGAGCTCAACAACCTGCTCGGCACCCACGGCAACGTCCTCGCCCACATCGCGGGCCACACCCACGAGAACGTGGTGCGCGCCTGTCGCCCCGGCCCGGGCAACTGCGACATCGGCGGCAGCGGCGGGCAGCCCGACGTGGCGCACGGCTTCTGGCGCATCGAGACGGCGTCGCTGATCGACTACCCGCAGGAAGGCCGCATCGTCGAGGTCTACGAACTGGCGAGCGGCGGCCACGCGCTGCGGCTGACCATGATCCGCCCCGACCCCGGCGATCCGGTTGCCACCTTGTCGAGGACACTGTCGGAAGCCGAGGCCACCTGC
Organism: Actinomycetota bacterium; assembly: GCA_019347595.1. Classification (GTDB taxonomy): domain Bacteria; phylum Actinomycetota; class Acidimicrobiia; order Acidimicrobiales; family JAHWLA01; genus JAHWLA01. The sequence goes on along the minus strand of JAHWLA010000123.1, from coordinate 1,589 downwards.
ACGACTTCGGCGATGATGGGAAGCCCCGCAAGCAGCGGGCCCTACGACCAAGCTCGGTTGGCGCAGGTCCTCGCCAACGCCGGGGAGGCGGCCGTGCAGGGCAACTTCTGCCAGGGACAGGCGAGCCTGGCGCTCGCCGCGGGCGACCCCACCGATCGCGACACCGTCCTGTACCCGTAGGCGAACCGCCGCCGTCACCGGCAGCCGGACGGCGAATACGCAGGGGCTACGAGCCGGCGGCGGACGTACAGTTCGTCATGCCTTTTGCCGCCGCTGTCACCACCGAAGCCGGGCTGCGCGAGCTCTACGCAGAGCCGGGCAAGCCGTCACTGGCCAAGGAGGTCGACCGCCTCGACGTCCATTGCCGCGCCTGGATCGCCCACTCTCCGTTCGTGGTGATGGCCACCACCGACGACGAGGGCCGCTGCGACGTGTCGCCCAAGGGCGGGCCGCCCGGGTTCGTGCGCGTCATCGACAACACCCGTCTCGCCATCCCCGACCTGTCGGGCAACAACCGGCTCGACTCGCTGCGCAACATCGTGTCGAGCACGGGCGTCGCCCTGCTGTTCTGCATCCCGGGCATCGAGGAGACCATGCGCGTGAACGGGACGGCAACGGTGACCACCGACCCCGACGTCCTGGCGGCATGCAGGGTGGGGCCCGTCACGCCGAAAGTCGCCATCGGCATCGACGTGGTGACGGCGTTCATCCATTGCGGCAAGGCGCTGCGTCGGGCGGGCATGTGGGACCCCAGCGCCTGGCCGGACACGTCCGCCCTGCCTGCGGTCTCGTGCATCCTGAAGGACCACTACGCCCTGCCCGACATGAACGTCGAGGCCATCGAGCAGCGCTTGGACGAGTCGTACTCGCGCATGTGGTTGGCAGGCGGACGGTAGTGCCCGCCGCCGGACAGGGGGGCCGTCCGGCGGCGGGCGATCCGTTGCCGCCGACCGGGGAGGCGATCGGCCAGGAGAGCGGTCGGCCAGGAGCGTTGTTAACAACGACTTGGACCGAAGGCCGTGGCTGTAACGGCGGGCGATGCTAAGGATTCACCTTCTGGGTGTCAATGGCCCATTGCCCAACTTCCCGCCGTGGGACACGAACGGGCACACCGACTGGTGATCGGCGGTTAGAGCCCGCCCACCATGCCGACCACCGGCGCCGGAAGCGCACGGCCGCCGGCCGAACCGAGGAACGAGGCATCGCCGAAGCCGAAGATCCCGCCGTCGGCCGCCACGAACCAGTAGCCGTTGCTCGTCGCCGCCATGCCGACGACCGGCTGGTTGAGCCGGATCGAGCCAGTGGACCCGTAGAACTTGGCGTCGCCGAAGGCGAAGATCCCGCCGTCGCGAGCGACCAGCCAGTAGCCGTTGCCGCTGGGGGTCGCCGCCATGCCGACGACCGGCTGGTTGAGGCGGATCGAACCGGTGGAGCCGTGGAACTTGGCGTCGCCGAAGGCGAAGATCCCGCCGTCGGCCGCCACGAACCAGTAGCCGTTGCCGCTGGGCGTCGCCGCCATGCCGACGACGGGCTGGTTGAGGCGGATCGAGCCGGTCGAGCCGTGGAACGTGGCATTGCCGAACGAGAAG
>JAHWLA010000122.1 GCA_019347595.1 Actinomycetota bacterium | reverse complement strand
GGCGACGTGCCCACGGTGTCGGCCTTGCTCACGTCGGCCGGGGCGATACTGCCCCCGGTCGCCGACCACGTCAGCCCGGTGGCAGGCTTGGGCGTGGTGGCCGCGCAGTAGATGGTCGCCGCGCCGCCGAGCTGGCTCGGGTCGCCCACCGGCGGGACGGTGTCGGCCGGATGGTTTGTGGTTGTGCCGTCGGTCGCGTTGACCGACTTCTGGGTGCCGCACTCGATGGAAGGACCGGGGCCGCCGCGCAGCTCGGTGAGCGTGCGGCGCAGATCGTTGATCTGGGTGAACAGGTCGCGGGCGCTCATGCCCACGAACGGCAGGTCGGCGGTGAAGACGTCGCCCGCGGTGCCGCCGGTGAGGTCGTCGAGGCCGTCGACCACGTCGTCGAGGTTGTCGAGCAGCAGCCACAGCATGGCGAGGGGGTCGCCCACCTCGATGCGGTACTCGTCGCCCTGCTGCCACTGGTTGTCGGCGCCGCCCGCCAGGGTGCACGTGGCGGTGGTGGCCGTCTGCGCGGTCACGCTGCAGAACGACCCGTCGGTCATGTTCTCCAGCCGCTTGCCGACGATGTCGGCCGTGAAGGCCGCGCTGCTGTCGGTCAGCGTCGTGCCCGAGGCGGTGGCGGCGTCGTGCGTGCCGAACAGGTTCGGCGACAGGTTCAACTTGGAGAGCTGGTCGGTGAAGCTTGTGTCGACTGTGACCGTTGGAAGGCCTGTTGTGACGTTGGGCCAGGCGATGCCGATGTGGCCGCTGCCCAGCGAGGTGGTGCCGGCCTTGGCGGTGACGTTCAGGCCGCCGCTCATCTGGAGGTTGAGCTGCGGCGCCGGGACGAGCTGGGGCAGCTTGAACAGCAGCTCGCGCAGGCGCACGGCGTTGGGCAGTGTCGCCGTGCCGACGTTGAGGCCGCCCGACGGCACGTTGACATCGAGACGGAACAGCGGGTCTGTGGTTGTGGCCCGGCTGATCGTCAACGCGTCGGCCGTGGCTGTGACGTCGACGAAGCCGAGGCGACCCTTCAATGTGGGCAGCGTCGCGTTGAAGCTCGCGTTCTGCACCTTGAGCTCGGGCGCCGTGGGGTTGACCTCGACGAAGAAGCGGTCGAGCTCGGTGGTCGGGCACGGGCCTGTCGTGACTGTCGGGTCGGGGCACGGCTGGCCGGTCCCGATCTGCGACAGCGCGCCCAGGAGCACGCCGAAGGTGATGTCGATGGTGATGTCGTCGGCCGTGGCGCGCATCGAGGGCGAGCCGGTCACCTGGAGACCGACCACGCCGCTCGCCTTCTCCAACTGGTCGCCGAAGTCGTAGGCGACATCGACGTGACCGGGGTCGAACGTGCGCTTGAGGTGGAAGCGGAGCGCGTCGGTGGCGCTGTCGTAGCTCTCGATCTTCGAGCCTGTGCCGGCGGGCGCGGGGTCGAAGCCGCCGAGGTCCGCCAGCTTGGTGACGAGCTGCTGGACCGATGCGGGCGGGCGCTCCGAGGTCTTGTTCACCTGTGCGCCGTTCTGGAGCACCTTGTAGGCGGCCTTGGCGTCGAAGCGGCCCGCGCCGCTCATGCGGAACTTGGCGCGCTTGGTCGGCGTGGGACCGACGGTGCCGTCGGCGTCGCCGCCGGTGGTGTTGGAGCCGCTGGCGATCGGCGCCGCGGGCGTGCCCGAGGGGACCGTCCACGTCACCGTGCCGGCGACGGGCGCCTGCGACACGAAGGCCTGGCAGAACACGTCGGTACCGGCCGCCAGGCGCTCCACGCTGCCAGTCGGCGGCGTGGCATCGGTGGTGCCGCAGACGACGGCCTGCTTGTCGACGAAGTCGACGAGGGGCTGGGCGGCGCGCGCGATCTCGCTGATGGAGCCGTCGAGGAAGGGCAGCTCGGCGTCGCCCTCGCCCTGCGAGCCCGCGATGGCGGCGGCGGCCGAGGCCAGGCCCGCCACGATCTGCTCGGGGGTGACGTTGGTGAACGAGGCCAGCGAGCCCAGGTTGACGGTCGGGAAGCTGAAGCCGGTGGTGGTGTTCAGGGCCTGGTTGAACGGGACGCTGACATCGGGGTTGGTGGCGGTGAGGCCGGTGTCGAACGTGAGCGTGCCCGCCGCGTTGCCGGTGCGGGTCAGCGCGGTGAGGTCGTTCAGGGCGGTGGCGGTCCACTCGTCCTGGGTGATGCGCCCGTCGCCGTCGGGGTCGACCAGGCGGGCGCCGAGGGCCACGTTGACGTCGAGGCCGGAGAGCGCGGCGGTGACGTCGGTGATGCCGATGTTGGCGGACAGGGAGGCGGTGGTGGAGGTGAGGCCGGCGGAGAGGTCCAGGCTCGGGGTGGAGGACGTGACGAGGAGGCTCACGGCCTGCGCGGGGGCAGTGGTCCGCAGTGTCGGGTCGTAGCGCACGGGGATGGTGACCGCCGCGACCAGGTCCGCGTTGAGTGTGCCGCCCGTGAGGTCGGCCACGTTGGTGCTGAACGCGACCGTCTGCGTGACCGAGCGGGTGGCGCGCACGGGGATGGTGAGGTCGACCTTGCCGTCCGGGGTCTCGGTCACGGTCACCGGCGCGTTGGGCGCGGCGCAGCTTGTGGCGTCGCCGGAGCAGCCGACGACGATGTCGACGTTGCCCACTGTGAGCCCGCCGACGTCGAGGTCCTCGAGGGCGTCGCGGATCGCCTCACGGCCAGGAGCCGTGAGCGGGTCGGCCTCGGTGAACGCCGAGCCCAGGTTGGACGGGAGGGCGTTGAGGACGTCGGCCAGGTTGAGGCCCGACGTGCTCGTGGGGTCGAGCCCGGTCAGCGGGACGGCGTCGGCCAGGATGTCGTGGCCGGCCAGGCCGTCGAGCGTCGACGTCAGGCTCGTCAGCGCGTTCTTGATGGCGAGGGCGTCGTCGTTGTCCGACCCCGCCGCTTGGCCCGATTGGGCGAATACCAATCCGAACAACGCCGCCCACAGGACGACAAGCACTCGCCCTGTTCGCTGCGTGCGTGCGGCGCTTCCCCAGCTCCCCGTGCCCACAATGCTCTCCTCTGGTCTTGCTCGGTCAGGTGGTGGACGTCAGCCGCCGGGACAGCTCCCGGTTGACCTGGGTCCAGTCGGTCAGCAGGCGCGCCAGCTCCTGGAGTTCGCGGTCGAGCGATGCCGCTCCACCACGGGCGCCTTCGACCACGGCGTCGAGCACGGCGGCCTGCCTCTCCAGCAGGTCGACGAGACGCCCGTGCAACGCGGCGAGGTCGTCCGGAGGTCGGAGCGACCCGTACTTCTCGCGGGCGATCGCCGTGGCGGCCGCGAACGATTCGTAGAAGGTCAACAGGGCGTCCTTGCCCCGGCCCACCACGGTCCTGCCTTCGCTGCGAAGCCGTTCGACATCGGCTTCGAACGTCTGGGTGACGGCTTGGTAGTCGGCGGCGTACGCCTCGGGCGAGCCCGACGGCGTGCCGTCGGCGCGGTTGCCGTCCTTGTTGTCGCCGCTGCACGCGGCGAAGAGGACGAGCGATGCGAGCAGGGTCGCCAGAAGACGGGCGACGCCCGCCGTCTGTCGCGACGAACCCGTGACGCGGGTGTCGCGCGCTCCCCAACCGTTCATTCCCGCCTGCCCCTAGCTGCCCCCAGCCAAACCCAGCGCCAGCCACTATGGGCGCGAATCAGCGGCATCGTCAAGAGGCAGCGGGTTTTCATACATGAAAGCACCCGCCGGCACGGCGGTTTTGCGTACGGGATCGAGCGGGAGGGTCAGGCGGGTCGGAGGACCACCACGGCGCGGCCCCGCTCGGCCATCGCCACCAGCTCGCCGGCTTCGTCGAGCAGGCGCAACGTGCGGTCCGGGAGCTCGATGCGCTTGCCGTGCCCCACGGCGGTGACCTGCTCGTCGGTGAGCGTGATCGCCGGGTAGTCGCGCAGCCCCTCGGCGGGCGACAGCACGGTGAGCGCGTCGAGCCAGGCGGCTTCCGCCACGGTGAACGAGCCGATGGCCGTGCGGCGCAGATTGCGAAGGTGCGCTCCCCCGCCGAGGCGGGCGCCCAGGTCGGCGGCCAGCGTGCGGATGTAGGTGCCCGAGGAGCAGTCGACCTCGATGCGGTACACGAGGGGGTCGTCGGTGGGCTCGGTGTCGAACCGGCTCACGTGCACAGGGCGGGCGGCCCGATCGACCTCCTCGCCCGCACGGGCCAGCTCGTGGAGCCGCTTGCCGCCGACCTTCACCGCCGACACCATCGGCGGCACCTGCTCGATGGCGCCGGTAAGCCCCCCGGCCGCGGCCTGCACCTCGTCGGCCGTGGGCGACATGTCGAAGCGCGCCGTCACGTCGCCGGAGGAGTCGAGCGTGGTGGTGGCAGTACCGAACACCACCTCGCCGGTGTAGGACTTGGGCAGCGCGGTCAGGAAGCGCAACAGCCGCGTCACCCGGCCCAGGCCCACCAGCAGCACACCGGTGGCATCGGGGTCGAGGGTGCCGGAGTGGCCGATCTTCTTCTGGCCGAAGATGCCGCGGCACTTGGCCACCACGTCGTGCGACGTCCACCCCGCCGCCTTGTCGACGACGACCAGGCCGTCGATGGCGTCAGCCACGCAACTGGCGCAGGGCGGCCTTGATGTTGCCGATGACGTCGACCACGGGATAGGGGGCGACGAAGCCGGCGGCGAAGCGATGGCCTCCGCCGCCGAAGCGGGCAGCGACCAGGGAGACGTCGATGTCGGGCGACACCGAGCGCAGCGATACCCGGATGCCCTCGGCCGTCTCCTTGCAGACGCACGCCACGTCCGCCTCGGCGGTACGCCGCACCAGGTCGATGAGGCCCTCGGTCTCCTCCAGGTCGACCTCGAAGCCGTCGAGGTCGAAGTTGGTCACCCAGGTGGCCACGAAGCCGAGGTCACGGTCGAGCTCGGCCCGGGCCAGGCAGGCGCCGGCCATCTGGAGGTAGGCGAAGCGGTGCTCCTCGAAGAGCTGCCGGGTCATCGACTCGATGGGCAGGTCGAAGGCGGCCAGCTCCTCGGCCAGGGCGAAGACCGACGGCGTGGTGTTGGCGTACTGGAAGCGCCCGGTGTCGGTGACCAGGCCGGTGTACAGGCACATGGCCGCCTCTCTGGTGAGCTTCCAGTCGAGGCGGCGGGCCAGCTCCCGCACCAGCACGGCGGTGGCGGCGGCCTCGGTATCGATGACGTTGACCGTGCCGTAGCGGTCGTTGGAGGCATGGTGGTCGACGACGACCAGCTCGCCCGCCGCGGCGGCCGACCGGCCCAGCTCGTTGAGGCGGTCCAGCGAGCCGCAGTCGAACGTGAGCATGACCTTGGGGGCCGCCGGGAAGTCGGCGGGCTTGACGGCGAGCTCGAGGCCGGGGAGGTAGCGGTAGTGCGGGGCGACGACGAACGGCTCGGGCCACGAGGCCACCGACGGCTTCCCGTAGGCCAGGCAGAGGTGGTGGAGGGCGAGCATGGAGCCGAGGGCGTCGCCGTCGGGACCGACGTGACAGGCGAGCGCCACCGACTCGGCGCCCCGGATCACGTCCACCGCTCGGTCCAGCTCAGTCCACTGCATCGTCCTGCAAGCCTCGAAGGATGTCTTCGACCCGTTGCCCACTTGCTATCGCAGGGTCGGCCTCGAAGGCCAACTGCGGGGTGCGCTTGAACCGGACCTGCCGGCCGATGGCGGCCTGGAGCGCCTTGCGGTGCTCGCCCAGGGCTGTCGCCGCCTCCTCGGGGATCGAGGCGAGCAGCACGGTGGCCCGGGACAGGTCGGGATCGACCTCGACCGCGGTCACGGTGAGGAGGTGGAGGCGGGGGTCGGCGTCGACCATGCGCTCCAGCTCCTCGGCCACGATCTCGCGCAGCAGTTCGTTCACGCGGACCGTGCGCGGGTAGCGCCTGCTGCTCCCGTTGCGCCCCCGCCGCTCAGGCATGCCCCACCGCCGTCGCGCTCGTTCTGGTCCCCCGATCGCGCGCTATAGCGCGCGATCGGGGGACCAGGACGGAGGTGGGGGGTCGGAGGGTGGTCATTCCGTCCCCCAGTGTGCCGCGATCAGCTCCACTTCGGGGAACGACAGCACGAACCGCTCCACCTTGGCCAGCACGTCGTCGGCCACGCTCGCCCGGCTGGACACCACCGCGAAGCCGAGCGACGCCCGCTGCCACTTGTCCTGGTGGTCGACCTCGGCCACCGACACGCCGAAGCGGTTGTGGGCGCCGTGGAGGATCGTCTTGACGACCGCCCGCTTTTCCTTCAGCGAGTGGCAGTGCGGGAGGTGCAGATCGAGCTCCAGAGCGCTTACGTGCACGGCGAAGGCGTTCCTTCGCCTACGTACGCGGTATCTCGCGCTCCTCGTACGTCTCGATGACGTCGCCCGGCTTCAGGTCCTGGAAGTCGGACAGCCCGATGCCGCACTCGAAGCCCGTCGCCACCTCGCGCACGTCGTCCTTGAACCGCTTGAGCGACGTAATCGTGCCGTTCCAGATGACGACGCCTTCCCGGAGGAAGCGCACCTTGGAGCCACGGGTGATGACGCCGTTGCGGACGTAGCAGCCGGCCACCTTGCCGACGCGGGGCACGCCGAACACCTCGCGCACCTCGGCGTCGCCGGTGACGACTTCCTCGAACTCGGGGGCGAGCATGCCCACCATGGCCGACTCGATGTCCTCGATCAGCTTGTAGATGATCTCGTAGCTGCGGATCTCCACATGCGTCGCCTCGGCCATGTTGCGGGCCTTGCGGTCGGGCCGGACGTTGAAGCCGATGATGGTGGCGTTGGACGCCGCCGCCAACTGCACGTCGTTCTCGGTGATGCCGCCGACCGCCCGGTGGACGAAGCTCAGCTTGACCTCGTCGCGCTCGAGCTTGCGCAGCGACTCGGTGACCGCCTCCAGCGAACCCTGCACGTCGGCCTTGAGGATCAGGTTCAGCGTGGCGGTCTCGCCCCGCTGGATCTGCTCGAAGATGTCCTCCAGCTTGGCGCTGCCCGCCGCCATGCCCGCCATCGAGGGGGTCTTGCGCATGTCGGCCGTGCGGTAGCGGTGCTCGCGCTGCTCGGCGATGTCGCGGGCCACCTTGTCGGAGGCGGTGACGCGGAACTCGTCGCCCGCGGTGGGCACGTCGGAGAACCCGAGCACCTGCACCGGCGTGGACGGCGGCGCCTCCTTGATGTTGTCGCCCTTGTCGTCGATGAGGGCACGGACACGACCCCAGGCCGCGCCCGCCACCACGGCGTCGCCCACCCGCAGGGTGCCCGACTCCACGATCACGGTAGCCACCGGGCCGCGGCCGGTGTCGAGGTTGGCTTCGAGGACGGCGCCCCGGGCGCGGCCCTCCGGGTTGGCCGTCAGCTCCTCGATGTCGGCCACCACGAGCAACTGCTCGAGCAGGTCCTCGATGCCGAGGTTCTGGAGAGCCGACACCTCGACCGTGATGGTGTCGCCGCCCCATGACTCGGGGACCAGGCCGTGCTCGGAGAGCTGCTGGAGCACCCGGTTGGGGTCGGCGTCTTCGCGGTCGATCTTGTTGACCGCCACCACGATCGGCACGTCGGCCGCCTTGGCGTGGTTGAGCGCCTCGATGGTCTGGGGCATGACGCCGTCGTCGGCCGCCACCACCAGCACCACGATGTCGGTGACCTGGGCGCCGCGGGCGCGCATGGCCGTGAACGCCTCGTGGCCCGGGGTGTCGATGAAGGTGATCAGGCGATCGTCCTTGTCGACCTGGTAGGCGCCGATGTGCTGGGTGATGCCGCCCGCCTCGCCCGCCACCACGTTGGCCTCACGGATGCGGTCGAGCAGCAGGGTCTTGCCGTGGTCGACGTGGCCCATGACGGTGATGACCGGCGGGCGGGGCCGCTGGCCCTCCTCGTCCTCGTCGTCCTCGTCGTCGTCGAAGTACTTGGCCTGGAGGAGGGCTTCCTTCTCCTCGCCCGCGTCGACCAGGCGCACGGTGGCGCCGATCTCGGCGGCGAACAGCTCGATGGAGTCGTCGCCGAGCGACATGGTCGCGGTGACCATCTCGCCCTGCTCCAGCAGGAAGCGGACGACGTCGGCCGCGCTGCGGTTCAGCTTGGGGCCCAGCTCCTGAGCCGTCGAGCCGCGCTCGATGATGACCTCGCCCTCGGGGACGGGGGCATCGGACGGCGTGTAACGGGTGAGCTCCTGGGCCTCCAGCTCCTCGAACGAACGACGACGCTTGCGCCGACGCTGCCCGGGAGGACGGCCGCGACCGCCGAAGCCGCCACGCCCGCCGCCGGGGCCGCCGCCGGGACCGCCGGGGCGCCCGCCGAAGCCACCGCCCGGTGCACCACCGGGGCCGCCGCGCGGCGCGCCGAAGCCGCCGCCTCCGCCACCGGGGCCGCCGGG
>JAHWLA010000121.1 GCA_019347595.1 Actinomycetota bacterium | reverse complement strand
GGGGAGGGCGTCGATCTTGCCCGCCAGCTTCGGCACCCAGAAGCTGTGGATCACGTCGGTCGACGCCAGGCGCAGCTCCACCGGGCGACCGACGGGGATGTGGATCTCGTTGGCCAGGGTGACGCCGTGGTCGGGATAGTGCACCGACCACCACCAGCGATGGCCGGTGACGTCGACCACCAGGGCGTCGGACGGCGCGTCGAACGGGAGGTCTCGCATGGTGGCCACGCTGACGCCGAGAGCCACGGGGAGAACCAGCACGGGCAGGACGACCCCGCCGAGCACGATCCACCGGTTGGCGGTGGCGGCGGGCACGCTCTCGCCCGCATGAGGGTCGGGCTCGTCGGCCGCGGCGCGCCGCCGCCGCCACATGGGTACGACGAAGAGCACGAGCACCAGCAGGTACACCACGAGCCCCAGAACCGTGAGGAACCAGGTGAGCCCTGCGATCTCTTCGGCGATCGGTCCACGCACTATCGCGCTCGATCAGCTCCCGGCGCCCATGGGTGGGGCGCTTCCCGATTCGCCACCACTTCTAACCTCGCAGCCCCCGGTCCCCCGCCCGTCCGCCCGTCCCGCCGGCCTCCCCCCCGGCCTCCCCCCGGGGCGAACTTGCGTACGGATCGCGCCGTATTGCAGCGCGATCCGTACGCAAGTTCAGGGGCGTGGGGGGCTCGGGTAGGACAGGGGCTTGGTGCTCGCCCACGTCGACGGAGCGACGACGGCCGCGACGGTCGTCGGCGACCTTGCGATGGCGGCCGTCCTCCTCGCCGCCGTCGCCGTGTACCGGCGCGGCGGCGCATCGCTCTCCCGCCTCGCCGTCTTCGCCGCCGGGGCCACGGTCCTCGCCGTCGCCCTGGCGCCTTCCGTCGACGCCCGCGCCGAAGGCTCCTTCAGCGCGCACATGGCGCAGCACCTGGCGCTCACGGTCGTGGCCGCGCCACTCCTCGTCGTCTCCCGCCCCATCCCGCCGTTCGCTCGCGGCCTGCCTGTCGCCGCGCCGCTGCTCGTGGGCGCCGAGCGCCTGCTCACGGCTTCGAGCCGGCGCGCCGAGGTGGTGTGGGCGGTCGCCTGGTGCGCCGCCTTCGTCGTCGGGTTCTGGGCGTGGCACGTGCCCGTGGCCTACGAAGCGGCGCTGCGTCACGATGCCGTGCACGTTGCCCAGCACGCCACCTATGTGGTGACCGCTCTGGGGTTCTGGTGGAGCGTGCTCGGCCCGCTCCGTCGGCGCCACCCGCTCCTCGTGGGGGCCCTGCTCTTTGCTGCCATGGCGCAGGGCGCGCTCGCCACCCTGGTGTTCGCCTTCGCCGACCGGCCGTACTACCCGAGCTACGAGTCACAGGGGGCCGGCGACATCCAGTTGGGCGGCGTGCTCATGAGCGTGAGTGGCGTCGTCTACCTCGTCGTCGCCGTGGTGGCCTTGGCCACCTGGCTGGCCCGCTTCGACCGCCCGGCCGCAGCCGGTGACGGGCACGCGTGACGAGCAACCGGCTGCGTGGCGCACGCGCCTGCTGGGTAACGCGAGGGACATGATCGCCAATGCAGCCCGCGGGGCCGCGGCGGGTGCGCTGGGCACGGCTGCGCTCAATGTGGTCACCTACCTCGACGTTGCCGTGCGAGGCCGCCCGCCGAGCGAGGTCCCGGCCGACACGGCGAAAACGGCGGCGGACGCAGCCCACGTCGACCTGTCGGCGGACGGCGACGAGGCCGTCGCCGAGCACCGGGCCACCGGGCTGGGCGCGCTGGCCGGCTACGCCGCGGGCATCGGCGTCGGCGCCCTCTACGGCGCAGTGCGGAACGTGCTCCCCGGCCGCAAGCTGCCCCTGCTCGCCGTCGGCGTCGGCGGTGCGGCGATGGCCGCGGGCGATGTGCCGTCGATCGTGTCGGGCGCCACCGACCCGCGGAAGTGGGGCGCTACCGGCTGGCTGGCCGACATCATCCCCCACTTGGCCTACGGGGCGGTCACCGTCGCGGCCCTCGACCGCCTGATGCAGCGCCGTCAGGTCACTGCGGCTTCTCGCCCGTAGGCCGCCCGGCGCCGCGCTGCCACGGCCAACGCCCGGTTGTCTCCACTTCCAGGCTGAGGGACAGGAAGCCGCGAACGGCGACGATGGCAGCCAGCACGCCGACCGACTCGAACGTGGCGTCGATGGCGACCGTGCGGATGATGTCGCCGGCCACGAGGAGCTCGAGGCCGACGAGGATCGAGCGCCCGATGCCGCGGCGCAACGACCGGTAGGCGTCGTCGGCCGCCGTGCGTCGCGACCGCATGGCGAACACCACCAGCGCCCACGCGATCCCTACCACGGTGACGGCAACACCGGCAGCGTCGACCGTCCTGCCCACCGCTTCCACGACCTCGTCGAAGCGCCAGTCGCTCATCGGGAGACCTCCCCGTTGCGGCCGAGGAAGAACGCGCCGACTGCGCCGGCGAGGGCGGCGAAGAACACCGTGGCGTACACGGCGAGCGCGATCTCGAGGACGGCGACCAGTGCGCCCTCGGCACCGATGGGCTGGCCGCTGATCGCACCCATCGCCGCCCGGTGCAACGACTCGCCGTACGTCAGCCCCGGCCCGTACTCGTAGAGCACCTGGCCGGCCGCGAGCACCACGCCGAGGGTCACCGTCACCACCCATCCCACACGACCGGTGAGCTGCCGCCCTGCCGTACGCGTTCCCCGCACCGAGCTCGACACCGCCCTCGCCACCCGCGCGCTCCGGGTGAAGGCGCGCAGGAAGCGGAGGAAGGGCAGGGCGAGGAAGACGAGCTGCCACCAGTTGCGCCTGAGGAACGCCCGGCGCGACGGCGCTACCACCAGGCGGAGCACGAACTCCAGGACGAACAGCCCCCACAGCACCCACCCGGCCGTGGCCCAGACATCCTTCCACGGGCTCGACGCGGGCGTGATGCCGTCGGCCACGATCACGAGCACGAAGAGGATGCCCGCAACGGTGACCGGCACGTCGAGGCGGGCGGCGATCGACTCCGCGAGGCGCTCACCGTCGGTCGGCGGCCGAAGTCGCCGCGGGGACGTGGCCACGGTGGCGGTCTCTACCCGACGAGCGGTCGAATCAGTCTCGATTCCGAAGCTTGCAGTCGGGTTACGACCGTCGCGCCCGCGATCGTCCAGCGAGCCGCTGGGTACGAACGAAACCACCGACCAAAGGAGTTGTCATGGGCATCGGCATCGGCGTGTTCTTCCTGGCCCTGGGCGCCATCCTCTACTGGGCAGTGACGGGCGACGTCCAAGGCGTCGATCTCGACACGATCGGCATCATCCTCATGGTCGCCGGAGCCATCGGCCTGCTGTGGGGCCTGCTGGCGTCCTCCACCATGCCGTGGCGGCGCGAGACCGTCGTCCACGACGACGCCCGCCATCGCGACCGCGTGTGACGGTTACGGAGCCGACGCGTCGAGCTCCGGGAAGTCTGTGCGCCGCAGGGGGCCGCTCTTGAGAGCGGCCCCCTCGCGCGTGGGGACTTCGATGGGCTCGCCGTCGACGGTGATAGCGACGGCATCGACGCCCGGCAGCCCGGTCACCGTGTAGACGAACTGGGCGACGGCGAGCACCTGGTCCTCCGACCGAGCCTGCGCGAACGGCGACGACAGGTCGATGCGGGCCACGCCGTCCTCGACGGCGGCACGGCCGACGCGGACGGAGGGCCCGACAGAGCTGTGCAAACCGGCGGCCGCTTCGTCTCGTGACGGCCCGGCGATGAGCGCCTGCACGACGGCTTCCACGGTGAGCGGGCTCACGGCCCGAGGCGTGGGCACCAGCGCTTCGCCTCGCACGAAGTAGACGGGAACCGTCGCCGCGCCCGGCCGGGACGCAGGTTGGGGCTCGAGCAGGACGACCGCTCCCTGGTCGCCCAAGCGGTCGGCATCGTCCTGGGCGGGGACGCCACAGCCGGCCAGGATGACAACCGTGAGCCCGGCGCACGCCGCAGCACGAACCAGCCCGCGTCTCGTCACTTGGCTGCCTCCGGTAGCTCGAGCACGAAGCGGGCGCCGCCGCCCTCGCGGTCTTCCACCCATACCCGTCCGCCGTGGACGCGCGCGTGCTCACGGACGAGCGCCAGCCCGAGTCCGACGCCGCCGGGCCGCGATCCCGACGACGGCCCCCGGGCGAAACGCTCGAAGATGCGGTCGCGCTGCTCGACGGGGACACCGGGGCCTCGGTCCTCGAACGCGACCACGGCCCGGCCCGCATCCCGGCGGACTCTGATGACGTCGATCCCGCCCGCATGGGCGCCGGCGTTCTCCACCAGGTTCACCACGAGCTGCTCGAGCCTGCGCTTGTCGCCTCGGACGCGAACCGGCCTGGCGCCGTCGACGTCCACCCGTGCGCCCCGCGCCGCGGCGTGCACCAGGGCAGCCAGATCGACGTCCTCGAAGTCGGCGTCCGAGGGGTCCTGGTCGGCCCTGGAGATCTCCAGCAGGTCGCGCACCAGCCGGTCGAAGCGGTCGACCTCCGCAGCCAGGACGTCGAAGGCCCGCTTGCCCCGGTCGTCCATGGAGTCGCGGCGCGTTCGCATCACTTGCACGGCCGACTTCAACGCCGTGACCGGCGAGCGCAGCTCGTGGCTGACATCGGAGGCGAAGCGGCGGTCGCGCGCCATGCGTCGTTCCAGCGACGCCGCCATGGTGTTGAACCCGTCGGCCAGCGCGGCGAGCTCGGCATCGCCGCCCACATCGAGACGGGCGTCGAGCCGTCCCGCGGCGATCTGCTCGGCGGCCTTGCCGATGTCGGCGACCGGGCGAAGCAGCCGTCGGCTGGCCCAGGCGCCCAGGGCGATGCAGCCCGCCACCGTCGCCCCCCCGGCGAGGGCGAGGGCGTAGCGCAGAGCGCGCAACGTCCGCTCCAGCTCGGTGAGGCGGAATACCTCGAAGTAGGCGTCGCCTTCGGGGAGCGGTATGCCGACGGCCAGCGCGGGCTCGCGTCCGAGGCGGAAGCGCTGGCGGCCCGGCTCGCGTTCGTCGACCACCAGCGAGCGAAGATCGCGCGGCAGGGCGTCGCGCCCCACGGCGACCGACGTGGCGTACCACTCGCCGCCGTGGAGGACGACCGAACGCGACGACTCGCGCGTCTCGAGGGCGCCGAGCAGGCGGGACAGTCCGGTGTCCGGAACCCGCACGAGCGTGGCCACCAGGCGGGCGTTGGCGCGCGCCTGACGCACGGCGGAGGACTGCCGCTGGTCGAGCAGGTAGTCGCGCGCGACCACATGCGTGAGCACCGCCAAGGCGGTGACGAGGAACAGGCCGCCCAGGGCGAAGGCTGCGATGAGCCGGTCGCGCAGGCGGCGACGCCGTAGCCGCACGTCCGCCCCCCTAGGGGACGACCTTGTAGCCGAGCCCGCGCACCGTCTGGACGAAGCGGGGCGACGCGGGGTCGTCCTCGATCTTGGTGCGCAACCGGCGGATGTGGACGTCGACCAGCTTGGCCTCGCCGAAGTAGCCGTAGCCCCACACCTGCTCGAGCAGTGTCTCCCTGGTGAAGACCCGGTTCGGCGCCGCCGCCATCTCGCACAACAGCCGGAACTCCGTGCGGGTCAGGTGGACCGGTTCGCCGCTGCGTCGCACCAGCCCCTCGTCGGGGATGACTTCGAGCTCGTCGCCGAGCCGGATCACGCGCGGGCTGTCGGTGAAGCCGCGCGTGCGCCGCAACAGGGCGCGCAGCCGGGCGGTGAGCTCCTTGGGCTCGAAGGGCTTGGTGAGGTAGTCGTCGGCACCGGCCTCCAGGCCCGCCACGACGTCGAAAGCATCGGACCGCGCCGTGACCATGATGATCGGCACGTCGCTGCGCCTGCGCAGTTCGCGGCAGCAGTCGAAGCCGCTCAGCGAGGGAAGCATGATGTCGAGCAGCACGCAGTCGGCTTGGCGCTGCTGAAACCGTTCGAGCCCCTCCTCCGCGGAGGTGGCCTCGTCGACGGAATAGCCCTCGTCCTCGAGCACCAGGCGCGTCGTCGCCCGGATCGAGTCGTCGTCCTCGATGATCAGGATGCGGCCCGACACCGAGGCAACGGTAGCCCCCTCCGCCTCGGTTGCCGGCGACGAGGACGTCAGCACGCCCGGACGTGCTCCCAGCGGGGCTCGACGCGGGCGTGGAAGCCCGACTCCTCCGCCGCGTCGATGCACTCGCGCAGGTGTGCGCGCGCGGCGTCGTCGAGCGCACCTCGCGGCTCGATGACCACGTCGTTGTCTTCGACTCGGACGTTCAACTCGTACATCAGGTGAACACCACCTCGTCATTCGTGCCGATCAGCCGGGCGACTCGCGCGACGGCAGGGCCGGCTGTCACGACGACGGACCCGCCGTCGTCCTGGACGGAACGCACGACGTCGGTGACGGCACGCATGCCGGCGCAGTCGACGAAGGACACATTCCGCAGGTCGATCTCCACGCGTACGGCCTGCGCCAGGTCGCCGCGGCCTCGGGCCGCGGCTCGCAGGCGCTCGCCCGTCGCCAGATCGAGCTCGCCTGCGAACCGCAGCCGTACCGTGCCGTCCCCGGGCTGCTCCTCCGTGAATCGGAGGGCGTCCCAGGGCGACGTCCGCACCCCGTCCGTTCGGACGGCATCGTTCATCACGCCGAAGGTGCGCTGACGACGAGACCGTCCACGACCGGCGCCAGCCGGTCGAGCCCGATGGCGCGAAGCAGCCGGCGCATGTGCGCGGCCGGCACGGACACGACGACCGCCGTACCGACCGCGTGGAGATTGCGAATGCCTGCGGCAAGGGCGGAGATGCCCGCCGAGTCGACGAACGTGACGCGTTCCATGTCGACCAGCAGCTCGCTCGGCCTTCCGGCCCGGACCAGGATGCTGTGCAGCGAAGGGGCGGTGAAGCTGTCGAGCTCGCCTGTCAGCGAGCACGTCGCCACGTCGCCCTTGGTTGTGATCGTCGAAGTGAGCACCGCAACCTCCTGAACCCAGAGTGTGACGGGCGCACCATGCGGTTTCCCTGCGAACGGGTTGCGGTTGGGTTACGAAGGCCCACGTCGTGTCGCAGTAGTGCCCCGCATGGGAGCGCGGACGGCATGGGCACCAAATCGCCGTGCCGTCCGTCAGCGCCCAACGTGTCGCCAAGGTCGTCCATGACCTCGCCCACGATGTGCAGGTCGACCAGCGTTCGCATCCCACGACAACGGCCGCAGCGGTAGCCACCACGTCGGCCGCCCACGCGGCCCCGACCGTCGCACTGCGGGCACCGGCTCGTCCCCGTCACCGTGACCTGCACGGCGAGCATGGCGAGCAGGGCGGCGCGCTCGTCGTCGCCCATCGTGTGCAGGCGGTCGAGCGCCGTGCGGGCCAGCGCCCACAGACGCTTCGCGTGACGGTCGGACGCCTCCTCGGCCGAACGCCAGCGCACGAGGTCGGCGCGGTGCCGTCGAAGCTGCGACAACTCGCCGGCGAGCGTGTCCGTCGCCGCCCGCACGACTGCGGCGGGCACGCCTTCGCGTGCGTAGTCGACGACCGTCTCGTTCAACGCCCGCTCCAGCTTGGCGATCTTGGCCTCGACCGCCGACAGGTCGTCGCGCCGACGACCGACGCGCTCGGCCTGTGTAGCGAGATGGTCGCGGGCCATGGCCGTCAGGCGCTCCGGGTCCGTCAACAAGGCGGCGACCTCGGCCCACACGCGGCCCTCGACGCGCTCGGCGTCGAGCCGGGGACACCCGCAACGCGTGGAGTCGTCCGAGCAGAAGTAACGGCGAGCGCCGTCCCGGCCGAATGGACGGCCCCAGTAGTGCTTGCCGCACGGCGAGGCGATGCGTCGGGAGAGCACGTAGAGGGAGCGCCCCTTGGGTGTGGCGGGCACCGCCTCCGGGCCGAGGGCGAGGCGAACCTCGGCGTGACGCTCGGGGCTGAACACGGCGGGCACCGGGATGGCGACCGGCTCCGACTTCGACGGCGACCGGCTGCCCGCGGCCCAGAGGTAGGTGCCCGTGAGGTGGTCGGCCAGCAGCATCCGCCGCAGCGACTTCGGACCCCAACGCGTGCCCGTGCGCGTGCGGTGGCCCAGCGCGTTGAGACGCGCCGCGGCGTCGTCTGCCGACAGCCCGTCGTCCACCACCAGCGCGGCGGCGGTGCGGGCAGTCTCGGCCTCGGCCTCGTCCAGCACCACGCGGGTGTGCTTGTCCGCCTCGGTGCGCCGCCGCGCCAGGCCGAAGGGCGGGATGCCTCCGGGCCAGTGGCCCTCGCGCGCGACCCGGCGAACGCCGTCGGAGAGCCGCTTGACGATGTGGTCGCGGTCGAGCTCGGCCGTCGCCCCGAGCATGTTGCGCATCAACCGGCCCTCGGGCGTGGTCGGGTCGTAGAACTGCGTGGCCGACAGCACCAGGCCGCCCGCCGACTCGATGCGGT
>JAHWLA010000120.1 GCA_019347595.1 Actinomycetota bacterium | reverse complement strand
GGAGTCGACGCGGCGCGTCGACACCGTGGGGCTAGACAAGACGGGCAACGTCACCGCCGGCCGCATGTCGCTGGGCGCGGTGCACGTGGCGGCCGGCACCGACGAGGAGGCGGCGCTGCGCGTGGTGGGGGCGGTCGCGGAGGCCAGCGAGCACCCGATCGCCCCCGCCATTGCCCGTGCCGCGCGGGAGCGGCTGGGCGGGGTGCCTGCCGTCACCGAGTTCGAGAGCCGCCAGGGCGTCGGCGTGCGCGGCGTCGTCGAAGGACGACACGTCGTGGTCGGCCGCGACGCCCCCGAACCGGTCGGCACGCTCGCCGCGGCACAACGGGCCGCCGAGGAGGCGGGCCACACGCCGGTCGTGGCCGCCTGGGACGGCTCGGCTCGCGCCGTGTTCGTCGTGGCCGACACGGTGAAGCCGACGTCGGCTGCCGCGGTCACGGAGCTGCGACGGCTGGGGCTCCGGCCGGTGCTCCTGACCGGCGACAACAAACGAGCCGCCCGTACGGTGGCCGCCCGGGTGGGCATCGACGACGTGATTGCCGAGGTGATGCCCGAGGACAAGGTGACGGTTGTTCGTCGGCTGCAGGAGGAGGGACGGGTGGTCGCCATGGTCGGCGACGGCGTGAACGACGCCGCCGCTCTGGCCCAGGCCGACCTCGGACTGGCGATGGGCACGGGCACGGATGTGGCCATCGAGGCCTCCGACCTGACGCTGGTGCGGGGCGACCTGCGCACGGCGGCCGACGCCATCCGCCTCTCACGAGCGACGCTGCGGACCATCAAGGGCAACCTGTTCTGGGCCTTCGCCTACAACGTGGCTGCCCTCCCGCTGGCCGCCGCGGGGTACCTGAACCCGCTTATCGCGGGGGCCGCCATGGCGTTCTCCAGCGTCTTCGTGGTGAGCAACAGCCTCCGGCTACGCCGGTTCCGGTCAGCTCCAGAAGCGGCGTAGCGGCTCGATCAGCTCGGCGGGGCGCTCGTCGGGGAAGAAGAGCGCTCCGCCGTCCACCTCCACCACGGTCTCCGCACCAGGCAGGAGGTCGCGCAGCCAGTAGGCCCATTTCACGTCGAAGAAGACGTCGCCCGTCCCCCACACCAGCAGGGCGGGCACGCCGAGAGCGCGCAACCCCGCTTCCGCCGCACGCAAGTCGTCGGCGTCCATGTTGGCGACATAGCCCTCGACGACACGAACCCGCGACTCGTCCTCGAACAACGGGCCGAGATAGCGCTGCACCGTCTCCTCGGTGATCGACTCCGGGCGCTCGAAGACGGCGCCGAAACCCGCCGGCGTCCGGGCGATCTCAAGGTTGTCGAGCACCGCTCGCAGGACGGGGACGAGCTGCCCCTGCCGGGCCAGTTCCACCGCACCCGCGAACGCCTCGGGCGGGAAGGTGTCCTGTGTGTCGCAGTTGGTCAGGACGAGCGAGCGAATGCGCTCGGGGTGACGGGCGGCGAAGACCTGGCACAAGGCGCCGCCGGTGTCGTTGCCCACCAGGTCGACGGTGGTGAGCCCCAAGGCGTCACAGAAGCCGGCCAGCCAGTCCGCCATGGCGCCGAGCCGGTAGTCGGGCGCGGCGGGCGCCGGGGTGCGGCCGTGGGCCGGGAGGTCGACGGCGACGCAGCGACGCCTGTCGGCCAGCGCAGGCATGACATGGCGCCACAACCCGCTGTTGACGAAGACGCCGTGCACGAACAGCGCAGCCGGCCCCTCTCCCACCTCGACGTAGGCGGCCTCGCCTGCCGGCGTGACGACGGTGCACTCGTTCATACCCTTCCCCCTCCGTTGTGCGGTCGGTCGAATCATACAGACCGACAGTCGGTATGTTCATACCGACTGTCGGTCTGGCAACATCGGGAGCCATGAACCGGAAGCTCGAACAAGGGCTTGCCACGCGGGCACGGCTGCTCGACGCGGCCACCAACCTGTTCGCCGAGCACGGCTACGCGGGCACGTCGGTCGACATGGTGCTGGCGGCGGCCGATCTCAGCCGCGGCGCCTTCTACCACCACTTCGCGTCCAAGGAGGCGGTGTTCGAGGCCGCCGTCGAAGCCACCGAGAGCAGGATCATCGGCGCGCTGGCCGAGCAGGCGGCCGTGGCCGACTCGGCAAAGCACAGCCTCGTGCTCGGGTGCCAGGCGTACCTACGCATGGCTCGCGACCCGGTGGTGGCTCGCCTGTGCCTCATCGACGCGCCCAACGTCCTGGGCTGGGACCGGTGGCGCGAGCTCGACGCTCGCTACGGGTTCGGCCTCATGAAGATGGGCGTGGAGGCGGCCGCCCACGACGCGCGCCTGCCCGCCGAGCTCGTCGACAGCCTCGCCCACGTCCTCCTCGCCGCCCTCATGGAGCTCGCCCTCCTCGTGGCGAGAGCCGACAAGCCTCGCGTCGCACTGCGGCGCAGCGAGGAGACGATGGCAACGCTGATCGAGGCCCTGTTTCCCAGTGGGGAATGACCGAGGCGGAATGCGGGTGGAGGCTCCTGCGTTTTAGTTGAAGATTCAACAGGAGGGCTCGAATGCCGGCCGTAACCGTCGAAGACACGCTTCTGCTGCCCCGCATCACCACGCCGGACGCCACTGCCGTCGACCGCCCGGTGAAGTCGATCACCACCGCACCCACGGGGTACGAGGGCGAGGGGTTCCCGGTCCGGCGGGCGTTCGCGGGCGTCGACCTGGGCGACCTCGACCCGTTCCTGCACCTCGACCAGCTCGGCGAGGTCGAGTACGCCCCGGGCGAGCCCAAGGGCACGGCTTGGCACCCGCACCGAGGCTTCGAGACGGTGACCTACATCATCGACGGCGCCTTCGAGCACCGCGACTCCACCGGGGGTGGCGGCCTCATCAGCAACGGCGCCACGCAATGGATGACGGCGGGCGACGGCATCGTCCACATCGAGACGCCGCCGGAGGGACTCGTCGCGACGGGCGGGCTGTTCCACGGGCTCCAGCTCTGGGTCAACCTGCCGAAGGCGCAGAAGCGGGTGGCGCCGCGCTACCAGGACCTCGACCCCGATCGGGTGGCGCTGCTGGCGTCGCCGGACGGCGGCGCCCTCGTTCGCGTCATCGCAGGCGACGTGGCGGGCCACCGGGGACCGGGTGCCACCTACACCCCGATCACCATGCTCCATGCCACCGTGCAGCCGGGTGCCGCATTGCGCCTGCCGTGGGACCCGGCGTTCAACGCGCTGGTCTACGTCCTGAGCGGACGCGGCTTCGTCGGGCGAGAGCGCCACGCGGTGGCGACCGGCCAACTGGCGGTGTTCGGCCGGGGCGATGCCCTCACGGTGGCCGCCGACGTGGTGCCCGACGGGCCGGCGCCCGCGCTCGAGGTGATCGTCCTCGGCGGGCGGCCGATCCGCGAGCCCGTGGCCTGGTACGGCCCGTTCGTGATGAACACCCGGCAGGAGCTGTTGGAGGCATTCCAGGACTACCAGGCAGGCAAGTTCGGCGTGCCCCGCGACTGACCGGCGGGCATCGCCCTTCGGGCGGGCGGCGTCATCCCCGGTGCGCGTCGGCGAGCGCCTCGTAGACCTTGACGAGGGCCGAATGGTCGAGGTCGCCGTCGCCCGCGGCGATCTGCGCATTCAGCAGTTCGGTCACCAGCGACGAGAGCATCAGGCTGCTGCCGTAGGTGCGACCGGCGTCGAGGGCGTTCACCAAGTCCTTGCGGTGGAGCGAGGCCCGGAAGCCGGGCGCAAAATCGCCTGTCAGCATGCGTTCGCCGTGCACGTCGAGGATGCGGCTCTGGGCGAACCCGCCCAGCAGCACCTCGCGCACCTTGGCCGCGTCGACGCCCGCCTTGCCTGCCAGGACGAGGGCTTCGGCCACGCCCGCCAGCGTGCAGCCGACGACGATCTGGTTGCAGGCCTTGGCCAACTGGCCGGCACCGGGGCCGCCCACCCGAACCACGGAACCGCCCATGACGCGGAGGACGGGAAGGCACCGCTCGAACGTCACTTCGTCGCCGCCCACCATGATCGACAAGGTGCCCGCCACCGCGCCTGTCTCGCCGCCGCTCACCGGCGCGTCGAGCATGGCGATGCCGCGGGCGGCCGCGCGGGCGGCGAGCTCGGTCGACGCGGCCGAGGAGATCGAGCTCATGTCGATCCACACCAGCCCCTCCGACGCTCCGGCGAAGAGCCCGTCCGACCCCTCGGCCACCTGCTCGACATCCGGCGTGTCGGGGAGCATGGTGATGACGACCTCGGCCGCCTTCGCCACGGCGGCCGGAGAGCCGGCGGCCGCCGCTCCGGCCCGGATGAGCGGAGCGGCCCGTTCCATGGTCCGCGAGTGCACGACGAGCGGGTACCCCGCGGCCAGCAAGTTGTGCGCCATCGGTCGGCCCATGACGCCGAGCCCCACGAAACCGATGGTTGTCATGTCGGGCGAGCGAGCAACATCCATGGCCGCATTCTGGTCCGACAGCGTGACAACGCCGATTCGACGCCCGCGTCCCCCGTGCTAAAGTGACCGTCCTCGCCGCGGGGTGGAGCAGTCTGGTAGCTCGTCGGGCTCATAACCCGAAGGTCGTAGGTTCAAATCCTACCCCCGCCACCACAGAGCCCCAGCCGGGAACGGATACGTTCCTTCCCGGTTGGCGCTTGTTTGTCTACGTATGCCGGAGTCGGGCGGCCAAGGCGCGGAAGGCGCGACCGCGGTGCGACAGGGCGTTCTTCTCCTCCAGCGTGAGCTCGGCGTACGTGCGCCCGTCGCCCTCGTCGGGCTGGAACACGGGGTCGTAGCCGAACCCGCCGTCGCCGCGCGCCGCCGACGTGATCACGCCGTCGACCGCGCCCTCGGCCACCACTTCTCGCCCGTCCGGGAACCGGGCCAGCGCCACCGTGCGGAACCGCGCCCGCCGGTCGGCCACGCCTTCCATCACCGACAGCAGCTTGGTCACGTTGTCGGCATAACTGGCGTGCTCCCCTGCGAAGCGGGCGCTGTAGACGCCGGGCGCGCCGTCCAGGGCGAGCACCTCCAGCCCGGTGTCGTCGGCCACCGCCGCGCACCCCGTCGCCTCCACCAGCGCCGCCGCCTTGAGCCGGGCGTTTTCCTCCAGCGTGGCCCCCGTCTCGTCCACGTCCGGCACGTCGGCGGGACGCGGCACCACCTCGAACCCGTCCAGCAGGGCGGCGATCTCCCGCGCCTTGTCCGGGTTGGCCGTCGCCAAAACCACGCGGGTCAACGCGGCGGAGGCGCGGTCGCCAGCAGCGCCGCCTGGGCCTCCAGGATCGACGCGATCCCGTGCTCGGCCAGCGACAGCAGCTCGTCGAGCTCGGACCGGTCGAACGGGGCGCCCTCGGCCGTGCCCTGCACCTCCACGAACCGCCCCGACGACGTCATCACCACGTTCATGTCCGTCTCGGCGCCCGCGTCCTCCGAGTAGTCGAGGTCGAGCATGGGCACGCCGCTCACCACGCCGACCGACACGGCGGCGCACGCCTCCAGCAGCGGGTTGCGCTTGATCAGCCCTCGCTGCACCAGTCGGGTGCAGGCGTCGTGCAGCGCGACGTACGCCCCGCAGATCGACGCCGTGCGCGTGCCCCCGTCGGCCTGCAAGACGTCGCAGTCGAGCACGATCTGCACCTCGCCCAGCGCCCGCATGTCGGTGACGGCCCGCAACGCCCGGCCGATCAGCCGCTGGATCTCCTGGGTGCGCCCGCTCTGTTTGCCCTTGGCCGCCTCCCGCGTCACCCGCTCCGCCGTCGAGCCCGGCAACATCGAGTACTCGGCGGTGACCCAGCCCTTCCCCGTCCCCCGCATCCACCGGGGCACGTCCTCCTCCACCGAGGCGGTGCACAACACCTTCGTCTTGCCCATCGTCACCAGCACCGACCCGGCCGCGAACTCGGTGTAGTCGCGGTCGAAGCGGAGCGGCCGCAGGTCGTCGGGGGCTCGGCCGTCCTTGCGTACGGTCACAGGTGGTACTCCTCGTTGGTAGTGGCGATCTCGACGGGCCCCCCGAAGGCGGCGGCGGCCTCACGGGCGCACTGCTCACGGTCGACGGTGGGCCAGAAATGGGTCAGCAGCAGACGGCGGACGCCGGCCCTGCGAGCGTCGGCGCCCGCCTCCCGGGCGGTGAGATGCCCCGGCGCGCCGGCCTTGTCGCCGCAGTACGACGACTCGCACAGGGCCAGGTCGAGCCCGTCGCCCAGAGCGGCCAGCGACCAGCCGGGGCCGGTGTCGGCGCTGTAGCCGAACGACCGCCCGTCGCCGTCGATGCGGACGGCGAGCGTCTCCGGACCGTGGTCGGTGCGGGAGAAGCGCAGCCGCAGCCCGCCCACCGACCCGGTGGCGCCGTCGCGCACGATGCGCCAGTCGAACGTCGGGTCCATCCGCTTGCTCGTCTTGCCCCGGACGCCCGCCGGGGCGAACACCGGGATGCCGCGGCGCGCCCGCTCGCCGTAGCGCATGGCGACGTAGAACCCCTCGACGTCGTGCCAGTGGTCGGGGTGCTCGTGGCTGAGGACGACGGCGTCGACGTCGTCCAGGGAGACGTGGTGCTGGAGGTTCGCCATGGTGCCGGACCCGGCGTCCAGCCAGACCGTGGCGCCCGCGCCCCGCACCAGGTACCCGCTGCACGCCTCGCCCCGACCGGGGTAGCTGCCGCTGGACCCGAGGACGGTGACGCTCAGTCCCACGTCCACGCCTCCACGTTCTCGATCTCCGGGCCGAACAGCCGGGCGCCCAGCGAGCGGAACCATGCCACGTCGCCCGACGACACCCACCGGTGCCGCCCCTTGCCCGCCGTGCGCCGCCCCAACCCGGTCTCCTCCAGGATGTCGAGCACCTCGAAGGCGGTCTCCTCGGCCGACGAGACGAGCACCACCTCGCGGCCCATGACGTCGCCGATGGTGCGAGCCAGGAACGGGTAGTGGGTGCACCCCAGCAACAGGGTGTCGACGCCCGCGTCCTTCACAGGCGCGAGCAGGCGCTCGGCCAGGACGTGCACCTGCTCGCTGTCGGTCTCGCCCCGCTCCACGAACTCCACGAAGCCGGGGCACGCCGAGCACGTGAGCTCGACTTCGGCCCGCGTGGACCGCACCGCTCGCTGGTAGGCGCCCGAGCCGATGGTGCCCACCGTGCCGATGACGCCGACTCGCCGGTTGCGCGTCGCCGCCAACGCGGCCCGCACGCCGGGGTCGACCACGCCGACGATGGGGATGTCGTGCTCGAACCGGAGCAGCTCGAGCGCGGCGGCCGCCGCCGTGTTGCACGCCACCACCACCATCTTCACGTCGTGGCGCTCCACGAGCATGGCGGTGATCTGCCGGGCGAACTCCCGCACCTCGTCGAGCGACCGCGGCCCGTACGGGTAGCGACCGGTGTCGCCGAAGTACACGAGGTCCTCGGCGGGCACCAGGTCGATGAGGGCACGGGCCACGGTGAGCCCGCCGAACCCGCTGTCGAACATGCCTATGGCGCGGTCGTCCATTGCGCCCAGAGGCTACGGCAGCAACGCCCGGCTACCAGTAGTTGATCTCGCGGGCGCGGGCGATGACCTCGTCGAGGTCGGCGGTCCACGCCTCGCTCGACAGGTACTTCCACCCGCCGTCCGGGAACAGCGTGACAACGACGCCCTCGTCGATGTCGGCCGCGCACTTCACCGCGCCCATGAGCGCGGCGCCCGACGAGATGCCGGAGAACACGCCGATGTCGATGAGCTTGCGCGTCCCGATGATCGACTCCTCGGGACCGACGACCTTCTTGCGGTCGAGCAGGTCGGGGTCGAACACCGGCGGGATGTAGCCGTCGTCGAGGTTGCGCAGCCCGTCGACCATCTCGCCCGACGGAGGCTCGACGGCCCAGATCCTGACGGCAGGATTGCGCTCCTTCAGGAACCGCGAGCACCCCATGAGCGTGCCGCTGGTGCCGAGCCCGGCCACGAAGTGCGTGATCTCCGGGCAGTCCCGCCAGATCTCGGGGGCGGTGCCCTCGTAGTGCGCCTTGGGGTTGGCCGGGTTGGCGTACTGGTAGAGGAAGGCCCACTCGGGATGCTCGCTCGCCAGCCGCTGGGCCATGCGCACGGCGCCGTTCGACCCCTCCGAGCCCGGCGACTCGATGATCTCGGCGCCCCACACCTGGAGGAGCTGCTTGCGCTCGGGCGACACGTTCGTCGGAAGCACAGCCTTCATGGGGTAGCCCTTGATACGGGCCACCATGGCCAAGCCGATGCCGGTGTTGCCGGACGTGGGCTCGATGATCGTCTGCCCCGGCGCCAGCACGCCGTCCTTCTCGGCCTCCTCGATCATGGACAGGGCGATGCGGTCCTTCACCGAGCCGCCGGGGTTCTGGCCCTCGAGCTTGGCGAAGATCTTGACGTCGCGGTTGGGACTCAGCCCCGACACGTCGACGAGCGGCGTGTTGCCGATGAGCTCGAGGACGCTGCCATAGGGCGCCA
>JAHWLA010000119.1 GCA_019347595.1 Actinomycetota bacterium | reverse complement strand
CCGGTTGACGATGAGCACGCCCGCGTTGAAGCGCATCTGCTCCACGGCGGTGAAGGCCACCGACTGGTACGTGGCCACCTCGTCGAGCAGGAGGGCGACGGAGAGCACGAGCACGACCTGCACGCCCTCGCCGCCCGCCACGAAGAACGGCAGCAAGAGCAGGGCGACGACGGTGGCGCCGACCGCCAGGCTCAGGCGGAGCACGCCGCCGTTGACGAAGACCTTGGAGAAGTCCTCGGTGTTCACCGAGACCCGGCGCAGGGACGCCACGTCGATGCCCCAGCGAGCCAGGTGGAGGAAGAGGGGGACGAAGGCGAGGGCGAAGGCGAAGTAGCCGTACTGCCGGGGTCCCAGGCCGCGGGCGAGGATGACGACGAGGACGAACCCGGAGACCTTCCCCACCAGCTCGGCGGTCATCAGCCAGGCGAAGTTCGTCGCCATGCCCTGCCGCCCCGCCGTCCTGTCGAGACTCACCCCGCGAAGCGTAGGGCGACCCCGCCGCCCACCCGTTCTGGTCCGTAGATCCGGCGCCGTGGCGCCGGATCTACGGACCAGAACCGCGGCGGAGGCGCGTCAAGCGCGGTGGCGGAGGCGCGTCAAGCGCGGCGGCGGAGCCGGACGAAGGCCCGCCGCCACTTGCCCTCACGCAGCCGGACCGTCACCACATCGAAGTGCATGCGCAGGCGGCGGCCTTCGGCGCGCGGCACCAGCGAGCGGGGGATGGGCGCCCGGTCGGCCCGCACCCGGTCCCGCAGGCGCCAGGCGTCGGCCACGCCGCCCGCCCACGACCGCGCCGCCCCCCGGTACACGGCGTTGAGCAGGTCGAAGGCGCCGTAGGCCACCATGCGCGGTACCGCCACGGACAGCGGGAAGCGCAGCCACAGGTACCAGAAGTGGTTGCGGATGCGGAGGCGCAGGACGTCGTCGATCGAGGCCCGCCCGGCGGGCACCTTCATGTGGTCGAAGGCGGCCCGCGGCTGGTAGCGCACGTCCCACCCGGCGGCCAGCAGCCGGGTGGCCAGGTCGACCTCGGTGGAGGCGAAGAAGAACGGCTCGTAGAACCCGCCCACCTCCAGGTAGGCCTCCCGCCGCACCATGGACGCCCCCTCCGGGAAGAAGAACGCCGGGAAGCCGTCGTCGGGCGCAGGCCCTTCGGCCCCGCCCCGCAACCACCAGTCGAACGTCCCCAGCTCGGTGTCGAGCACCACCTGCTTGTCGGCGTCGACGTCACGCACCAAGCCGCCGACGACCCCGAGCCGGGGCAGGCGCTCGAACATGGCGGCCAGCTCCTCGATCGCCCCGGGCAGCGGGTAGGAGTCGTCGTCGAGCATGAGCACGAGGTCGTGCGATGCCACCTGCACGGCGCGGTTGCGCCCGGCGATCCCGAGGTTCTCGCCTGTCTTCACCAGCCGCACGTTGCCCCCCGCGGCACGCACCACGTCGGCGGTCTCCTCGTCGCTGCTGTTGTCGACGACGACGACCTCGGCCACCGGCAGGCCGCGCAACCGCTCCAGCACCTCGGCCACGGTTTGGGGGCGGTGGAAGGCGAGAAGGACCGCGGTCACCCCCGGTGTTTGCGACACTTGGACATTGTGTCGCCTCCGCGCCCGCCCCTCGCGCTCGCCTATCACGGCGTCGCCGCCGTACGGCTGCGAGACGACACCTACAGCCTCTTCACCCGTCCGGCCACGCTGCGCCGGCAGATCCAGGTGCTCCGTCGCTGGGGCTACCGCTTCACCACGTTCGGCGACCTGGCCGCCCGGGTGCAGCGGGGCGAGGGCGACGGGTACGCCGCGCTCACCTTCGACGACGGCATGGCGGACAACCACAGCACGCTGCTGCCGGTGCTGCGAGACGAAGGTGTACCGGCCACCGTCTTCGTGGCCACCGCCTACATCGGCGGCCGCCACCCCGACGTGCCCGAGGTCCCCATGCTGGAAGCCGCCGACGTCGTGGCCCTCCGGGACGGGGGCGTGGAGATCGGCTCGCACTCGCATGCGCACCGGGACCTCACCACACTGTCGTTCGACGAGGTGCTGGCCGACCTGCGCCGGTCGCGACGGGCGTTGGCCGACGTGCTCGGCGAGGAGCCGACCGTGCTCGCCTACCCGTTCGGGCGAGCGAGCGAGGAGACCCGTCGCGCCGCTCGCGAGGCCGGGTTCGCCTTCGCGGCGCGGGCCGAGGCCCAAGGCAACTGGGACGACCCATGGGACCAGCCCCGCCAGGACATGCACTCCTACTCGGGCCGCTTGGGGCTGTGGCTCAAGCGGGACAACCGCTACGAGCCGATCATGCGGGTGCCGTTCGGCCGCATCGCACGCAGCGGGGGCCGCAGGCTGAAGCGACTGGTGCGCTGATGCTCCACCTGCCCGCCCTGCTCGCTTCCCACGGCGGGGGCGTCGCTACCGACGAGGCCGACGCGCACGACCTGGTGGCGGCACCCGCGCTGCTCGACGGCCATGTCCGCTTCCTACGCCGGCGGCGGGCGCCGTGAACGCCGTCCTTGGGTTCCGGCGCACCACGCCGGCTGAAGCGCTTGCCGTGGCTGCCTTCATGGTGGTGGGCCTGGCGGTCGGCGTGGTCCTCGCCGCCCTCGCCGCCTCGTTCGGCGGCAGCAGGGGGCCGCTGCTCGTCGTGGTCCTCCCCTTGGTCCCTGTGCTCGTGCTCGCCGTGCTGGCCGACCCGCGGCTGGGCCTGGCCGTCGTCGTCGCCACCTTCCCCATCGGCGTGCACGACGTGCCCGGCGCCCAGATGCAGGTCGTCCAGGTGACGGTCATCGCCGTGGCCGCCCTCGTCGGCCTGCGCCGCCTCGCCGCGGGCGCCGGGCCGCTGCCGTGGGCGGAGGGCATGGGGTGGCTGGTGGCCTTCGTGGGCTGGCTGCTCGTCGCCTTGCCGTCGGCCGCCCACGAGCAGCGCGCCCTGCGTACCGTCGTGCTCTTCGGCGTGGGCACGCTGTTCGCCACCGTGGTGGTGGCCGCGTGCCGCACGACCGCCGACGTGCGCCGCTTTCTCGGCGTCCTCGTCGTCATGGTGGCCGCCGTCGGCGCCTCCACGCCCTTCGCCGCCTCGCAGGCCCGCGCCCGTTTCGGCGGTGCGGTGGTGGAGGGGCGGGCCACGGGCATCTTCATCGAGCCCAACCAGCTCGGCACCTTCTGCACCACGGGCGCGCTGTTGGCGGCGGGCCTGCTGTTCGCCGCCCGCACGCGGCGCACCCGAGTGGCCGCCGCCGTGGGGGGCTCGTTGGCCCTGCTCGGCTTGCTGCTGTCGCTGTCGCGCGGGTCGTGGATCGGCTTCGTCCTCGGCGTCGTCGTCCTGCTTGTGAAACTGCCCGAGGCCCGCCGGGCGCTGCTGGCGCTGTCGGTTCCCCTCGTCGTCGTGGCGCTGCTGGTGGGCGCCTTCGCGCCGACCAGCCCGCAGGTCGAGGTGGTGGGCCAACGCCTCCAATCGATCAGCGGCGAGCGCAACCCCTACGACGACCGCCCCGCCATCTGGCGCGAGGCCCGCCGCCAGATCGAGACCGACCCGCTGACGGGCCACGGCCCGGGAAGCTTCCCCGTGGCCAGCGCCCGGGCCACCTCGGCGTCGCGCACCACGACGGCCGAGCATGCCCACAACCTGGCCCTCACGTGGGGCGCCGAGGCGGGCCTGCCCGCGGTGGCCATCGCCGTCGGCTTCGCCGTCCACATCCACTCCCGCACGCGCCGCCTGGTGCGGCGGCCCGACTTCCGCGCCGAGCGCGCCGTGGTGGCCGGCGTGGTGGCCGCGCTCACCGGCGTGCTGGGCCAGGGGCTGGTCGACTACACGCTGCACAACTCGGTGGTCCTCGTGGTGCTGTTCGCCTTGATCGGCGCCGTGCTGGCCTTCGACCGGGCCCAGCCGTCCTACGCCCAACCCCAGTCGGCATGACGACCTTCTCCGCCGTGGTCTGCACCTTGGCGCGCCCCGACCGCCTGCGGCGCGCGCTCGGCGCGCTGGTCGCGTGCGACCCGGCGCCGCTGGAGATCCTGGTGATCGACGGCGACGAAGCGGGCTCTGCCCGCGCCGTCGTCGACGGCTTCCCCGGCGTGCGCTGGGTGCCGTCGCCTCGCGGCCTCACCCGCCAGCGCAACCGTGGCATCGACGAGGCGGGCGGCGACGTGGTGGCGTTCTTCGACGACGACGCCGTCCCCGCGCCCGACGTGTTCGCCTGGTTGGCCCGCGCCTACGCCGAGCCCGGCGTCGTCGGCGCCACCGGGCGCGTGGTGGAGCCGGGCGACCACCGACGCGGCGGCCGGGGCTCGCTCGCCCGCCGGCTGGCGACGGGATGGGGCAAGCCGGGCACGTTCACGGCGGGCGGCTACCCCAGGCGCTTCCCGCCCATCGAGGGCGACTTCGACGTGGAGTTCATGCAGGGCGCGTTCCTCACCGCCCGCCGGTCCCTCGCCGCCGAGCTCCGGTTCGACGAGTCGCTGCCCGGCTACGGCTTGGCCGAGGACGAGGACTTCTCCCGGCGCCTGTCGCAGCGGGGCCGCATCCGCTACCTCGGCGGTGCCGCAGTGCACCACGACAACGAGGGCTTCGGCGGGCGCGACCGGCGGGCCTTCGGCCGCGACGTCGTCGTGCACCGCACCCACCTGTTCCGCAAGAACTTCCCGCAGACGCCGCTGGCCCGAGCCGCCTTCCGCTACCACCTCGTCGTCCTCGTCGCCCATCGCGTGGTCAACCGCGACTGGGACGGCGTGCGCGGTCTCCTCGACGGCATGGCCGAGGTGCGGGCCGCCGGGCGGGCGGCGGGCGTCGTCATGGTGTCGTCGCACGCCCGCCACGGCGGCTCCGAGCGCTACCTCGAGCGGCTGGCCGACGCGCTGGGCCACGACGTGGTGCGGGCCGTCGTGTCGCTGGAGGACGGCCCCATGGTCCAGCGGTTGCGGGCCGCGGGGTGGGTGGTCGACGTGGTGCCGACGGGGGCCCGCCTGTCGCTGCTCGCGGGGGCGTGGCGACTGCGTCGCCGGTTGCGCGAGGTGGGCGCCGACGTGGTGCACGCCAACGGCGTGAAGGCGGCCCTGGTGTGCGTGCTGGCGGGGGCGCGGCCCGTCTGGGTCAAGCACGACTTCAGTTGGGACGGCCCGCTGGTGCGCCTCGTCGGCCTGCGCTGCGCCGAGGTGGTGGGGGTGAGCGACGCCGTGGTCGAGGTGTTCCGCCCCGTCCCCCGCATCAACGTGAGCGTGGTGCCCACGGGCGTCCAGGTCCCCGCGGTCGACGCCGACGCGGCGCGGGCCGAGGTGCGGGCGCTGGTCGGTCGCGACGGCCCGGTCCTCACCGTGGTGGGGCGCTTCCACCCGGTGAAGGGCCACCTCGACCTGCTGCGGGCCGCGCCGCCCGGTGCGGTCGTCCTGTTCATCGGCGACGACGAGCCCAGCGCGCCCGAGCACGGCCGGCGCGTGCGCGACGAGGCCCGCATGTCGGGGGCCGTCGTCCTCACCGGACGCGATGACGCGCTCACACTGCTGGCGGGCTCCGACGTGGCCGTGGTCCCCAGCGGCCCGGAGGGGTTCGGCCTGGTGGCCGCCGAGGCCATGGCGCTGGGCGTGCCCGTGGTCGCCTACGCGGCGGGCGCCCTGCCCGAGGTGCTGGGCGATGCCGGGCTGTTCGTCCCTCCCGGCGACGTGCGGGCGCTGCGCGAGGCGATCGCCCGCGTGCTGGCCGACGCCGACCTGCGCGCCCGCATGGTGGTGGCGGGCCGGTCGCGGGTGGCCACCCGCTTCGACCACGACCGCTGGGTCGAATCGATGCGAAGCCGCTACGAGGCGTCCCGTACCATGAGGTCATGAACCTCGGCATCTTCGGCGCCACCGGCATGGTCGGCGAGGTGATGCGATCGGTGTTGGCCGAGCGCTCCTTCCCGGCCGATTCCGTCCGCTTCTTCGCCTCCTCGCGCTCGGCCGGCCGCAAGCTGCCGTGGGCGGGCGGCGAGGTGGAGGTGGAGGACGCCGCCACCGCCGACTACCGCGGGCTCGACATCGCCATCTTCTCGGCGGGCGCCACCGCCTCCCGCGAGCTCGCGCCCACGGTGGCCGCCGCGGGCGCCGTCGTCGTCGACAACTCGTCGGCCTGGCGCATGGACCCCGACGTCCCCCTGGTGGTCCCCGAGGTCAACGCCGACGCGTTGGGCTCGATCCCCAAGGGGATCGTGGCCAACCCCAACTGCACGACGATGGTCTGCATGCCGCCGCTCAAGGCGCTGCACGACGAGGCGGGGCTGCGCCGCATCGTGGCGTCGACCTTCCAGGCCGTGTCGGGCGGCGGGCAGAAGGGCGTGGCCGAGCTCGACGAGCAGGTGCGCAAGGTGGGCGAGCACGCCGCCGCGCTGGCGTTGCGGGGCGACGCCGTCGACTTCCCGCCGCCGTCGAAGTTCGCCGCCCCCATCGCCTTCAATGTGCTGCCGCTGGCGGGCTCGTTGGTCGACGACGAGACCGACGAGGAGCACAAGTTCCGCAACGAGAGCCGCAAGATCCTGGGCCTGCCCGACCTCGGCGTGTCGTGCACGTGCGTGCGCGTGCCCGTCTACACGGGCCACTCGGTGAGCCTCAACCTGGAGTTCGAGCGGCCCCTGTCGGTGGCCCGGGCCAAGGACGTGTTGGCCGCGGCCGGCCCTGCCGTGGTCTTGAGCGACGTGCCCACGCCGTTGCAGGCGGCGGGCGCCGACCCGTCGTTCGTGGGCCGCGTGCGGCGCGACCCCGGCGTGGAGAACGGCCTGGCCCTGTTCGTCTCGGGCGACAACCTGCGCAAGGGGGCGGCGTTGAACGCGGTGCAAATCGCCGAGGAGCTCGTCCGCCGCCGCTCGTAGGTCAGGCGCAGCGGCACGGGGTGGCCGCGCACGTCGGGCACCCGTCCGCGTAGCGGGCGGCGGCGTCCTCCAACGACAGCCCCAGTTGGTTGGCCAGCGAGGCGAGCCACGCCAGCACGTCGCCCGCCTCGTGGAGCTGTTCGGCGCTGGTCCCCTTGCGCACGGCCTTGGCCAGCTCGCCCAACTCCTCGGCCAGCCAGGCCACGGTGGCGTCGATGCCGCGGGCGGCGTCGCGCTCGCCGTACTGCTCGTGCATCAGGGATTGGAAGCGGCCGATCTCCACGGCCTCCACTATGCCCGCCCGCCTCCGCTCAGAGATGCAGGCCCTTCACCAGCTCGCCCGGGTCGACCTCCAGGGCTGTCGCCACTCGCACGATGGAGTAGAGGGTGGGGTTGACCTCGCCCCGCTCGAGGTGGCCGACGTAGGTGCGGTGCACGCCCGCCAGCTCGCCGAGTGTCTCCTGCGAGATGCGCGCCACTTCGCGGGCCGTCCTGACCCGGTTGCCGAGCTCCTCGGCCAGTGGCGTCCCCCGCGTGGTTCTCGGCACGACAGGCGATTCATGGCGTGCCTGGCCCGCGCCGTCGACAGCCTGCAACTAGCAAATCCGCAAAGTGTGCGGAGTTCGGCCGCTGTGACGGCCCCAACTCCGCACACTTCGCGGGGTTAGGGGGTGGGGAAGGCGGTGGCGGGTTCGTCGAGGCGGGCGACGGCGTGCACCCGTGACCCCGGCTGCGCCTGGAGCCGCGCGTGGAGGCGGGCCCGCACCCGGCGGCCCGACGGCAGCCGCACGGTGACCAACTGGTCGTGGCCGAAGTAGTCGACCTCCTCCACCAGCCCGTCGCCGTCGGGGGCGGGCAGCAGGTCGATGTCCTCGGGGCGGACCAGCGCGGTCGCCGGCCCGTCGGCGAGCGCCCCCGCCACGGCCAGCGGTCCCAGCTCGCTGTGCAGCGTCCCGTCCCGCACGTCGCCCGGCACTTCGTTGGCGTCGCCCAGGAACACCGCCACCTGGGCGCCGGTGGGCCGGCGGTAGACGGCCTCGGGCGGCCCGGCCTGCACCACCCGGCCGTCGAACATGACGACCACCTGGTCGCCGAGCGACAGCGCCTCGTCCTGGTCGTGGGTGACCAACAACGTGGTCACCTCGGCGGCCCGCAGGATGCGGCGCACCTCGGCCCGCAGGCCGGCCCGCAGCGCCACGTCGAGGCTGGAGAAGGGCTCGTCGAGCAGCACCACCGCAGGCCGGGGCGCCAGCGCCCGCGCCAGCGCCACCCGCTGGGCCTCGCCACCGGAGAGCTGGTCGGGGCGGCGGCGTTCCATGCCGGGAAGGCCGACGAGGTCGAGCAGCTCGCCGACCCGCGCCCGCCGCTCCTGCTTCGACGCACCCCGCACCCCGTAGGCCACGTTCTCGCCGACATCGAGGTGGGGGAACAGGGCGAGCTGCTGGAACACCATGCCGACCCGCCGCTGGTTCGGGGGCACGAGCACGCCCGGCCCGGCCACCACGCGATCGCCGATGCGGACGATGCCGCGGTCGGGCGTCTCGAAGCCGGCGATCATGCGGAGCGTCGTGGTCTTCCCGCAACCGCTGGGGCCGAGGATGGCCGTCACC
>JAHWLA010000118.1 GCA_019347595.1 Actinomycetota bacterium | reverse complement strand
GTGGACGGTCCAGCGCATCGGGTGGGGGGCGATGGCGATCGTCGTCGTCCTGGCGGGCGTCGGGCTGTTCGGCCACGGCCCGCTGGCCGGCACCACGGCGCAAAGCAGCGATGGCGCCTACGAGGTCGAGTACGCGCGGTTCGTCCGACACCGGTCGCCGTCGAGCATCCGCATCGTGCTCCAGCAGGGGGCGGTGTCGAGCGAGGCGCGCATTGCCATCGACCGCGGTTACGCCGACGGCATGCAGATCGAGGAGGTCTACCCCGAGCCCGAAAGCGTCGAGACCGGCGGCGACCAGATCGTCTACACCTTCAAACTCGCCGCCGAGGCCACGGCCGCCACGGTCGTGTTCTCGGTGCTCTACGAGGACGTGTGGCGCAACGGGGGAACGATCGCCGTCGAGGGCCACCCGCCCGTCCGCCTGTCCCAGTTCATCTTCCCGTAGGAGGCCACGTGGACTCCATCATTCGCGCCCTCGCCGTCTACGGCTTCCTCCTCGTGGTATTCCGTCTCACCGGAAAGCGGTCGCTGGCCCAGATCACCACCTTCGACGCCGTCCTGCTGCTGATCATCTCCGAGGCGGTGCAGCAGGCCCTCATCGACGGCGACGAATCGATGACGAATGCGTTCCTCATCGTCGTCACGCTCCTGGGGGCTGATATCGCGCTGTCGGTCGTGACGATCCGCTCCAGCAAGATCGACAAGTTCGTCAACGACGCACCCTTGCTACTGATCGAGGACGGGCAGATGCACGAGGACAGGCTGAAGAAGTCCCGCGTCAGCGCCGACGACATCATCGAGCACGCTCGCGAGCTGCGGGGCCTCGAGCGCCTCGATCAGATCAAGTACGCCGTTCTCGAACGGAACGGGACGGTGACGGTCGTCCCCAAGGAAGGCATCTTCACCGTCAACCCGTAGTGGCGGCGCCGCCGCGCACTGCGTTCGTTTTCGGGCCGCGACCCGCGACAATGGAACCCGTGCGCCGCCCCCTTCTCGCTGCTCTCCTCGTCGTGCTCGTCGTCGCTGCAGGTGGCCGGCCCAGCATGGCGGCGCCGCCTGAACTGCCTGACGTCGCCCGCTCGCGTCCGGACAAGGCGCGCGTGCCGGAGTTCGCATCCGACCGCGTGCTCGTCCGCTTCGCAGGCGCACCCGCCGCCACGGTCGCCCGTGACCACGGCCTGGTCCTCGGCAACCCCGTCGGACGCACCGGCTTCGTCGTCGTGGAGACGCGCGGGCGTGGCGCCGAGGCGGTGCGTGACGCACTCGCCCGCGACCGCCGGGTCGCCGCCGTGACGCTCGACTACCGCCGCCGCGCCGCGGCTGCGCCCAACGACACGCACTACGCGCAGCACCAGGCTGAGTATCTGACAGGCGCGGGCTTCGAACGGGC
Organism: Actinomycetota bacterium; assembly: GCA_019347595.1. Taxonomy (GTDB): domain Bacteria; phylum Actinomycetota; class Acidimicrobiia; order Acidimicrobiales; family JAHWLA01; genus JAHWLA01. The sequence goes on along the minus strand of JAHWLA010000118.1, from coordinate 7,085 downwards.
CTGGGACAGCGGCGCCAAGGCGGCGGCGACCCAGAAGATCGCCATCGTCGACACCGGCGTCGACCTCGATCACCCCGACCTCGTCGACAGCCTCCTCCCCGGTATAGACGTCGTCGGTGCCGGCGACAGCAACCCGCAGGACGAGGAAGGCCACGGCACGATGGTGGCAGGCATGGCTGCGGCTACTACGAACAACGGGCGCGGCATCGCCGGTGCGTCGTGGGGGGCGAAGATCATCCCGGTCCGGGCACTCGACGCCACGGGCAACGGTAGTGATTCCGACATCGCCGAGGGCATTACGTGGGCCGTCGACAACGGCGCCACCGTGGTGAACCTCTCGCTCGGGGGTCCCGATACGAGCCCGGCGCTCGACGCCGCGGTCGACTACGCCGCGGACCGCAATGTCGTGGTGGTGGCCGCGTCGGGCAACGAGGGCACGAACCGCCCGTTCTTCCCGGCCGCCCACCCGCGGGCCTTTGCGGTGGGTGCCTCCGATGCCGAGGGCGGGGTGGTGTCGTTCTCCAACTACGGGCCGTGGGTCGACCTCGTTGCGCCCGGCCGCGCCATCGCGGGGACGGGCAACGACGTCACCGAGATGTACTACAAGGGCGCCGGCACCTCGTTCGCCAGCCCGCTGGTCGCCGCCGCAGCCACCATCGTTCGTACGCAGAACCCGTCGTGGACGGCGACCCAGGTGGTCGAGCGGCTGCGGGCCACGGCCGCCGACCGCGGCCCGGCCGGGATCGACGACTACTACGGCTGGGGGTTCCTCGACATCGGCGCCGCCGTGGGGGCCACGGCTTCGCCCGCCATCGGCCCGCGCGGCGCGGACGACGACGAGCCCAACGACGTGCCCGCACGCGTCACTGCGATCGGTGACTCCCACACGGCGCGAATCGGCCCGGAAGGCGACGAGGACTGGTATCGCATCGACGTCGCCACGCCCACTTCGTTGACGCTCACCGTGACTCCGGAGAGCGATACCGTCGCCGACCGGTACGCCATGGACCCGGTCATCGAGGTCTTCGAACCCGACGGCCGCGATGCCGGGCGGATCGACATCACGGGTGCCGATCAACCCGAGACGCTGACCGTCAACGCGTCCACGGCGGGCGCGTACCTCGTCCGGGTGTGGAACTTCCACCCGTCGATTTCCCCGAGCACGTACTCCGTCACCGTGACCCGCGGCCTGAACACCGTCGACGTCACCGCTTCAGCGGAGCACGTGTGGGTAGAGGACACCAACCTCGCCAACGGAGCAGTCGAGGTGCCGGTGTCGCAGACATTGTCCGTGACGTTCGCCGACGACATGGACGCGGCCACGGTGACGGACCCGGACAACGTGCAGTTGGTCGACGGGCGCACGAACGCCCGCGTCGCCGCCACGCGCACCTACGACGCCACCACGCGGGTACTCACGGTTACCCCGTCTGCTGCGCTCACCGAGCTGCGCCCGCACCACTTGCGCGTGACCGGCGTGAAGGACAGCGGCGGGCTCACCATGTCGTTCGACGAGCTCGTGTACTTCACGACGGCCGCCGCGCCGTCCCCGCCGCCCACCACGACGAGCACCACGACGGCGCCCCCGCCGCCGGCGCCCCGCTCGGGGTACTGGATGGTCGACCAGGCCGGCCACGTCTACGCCTTCGGCGACGCCCAGCACCTCGGCGCCCTCAACGGCGCCCGTACCGACGTCGTCGACATCGAGCCCACGCCCGACGGCAACGGCTACTGGCTGCTGACCGCCCGCGGCGAGATCTTCTCCTACGGCACCGCCCGCCACGTCGGTCAGCCCGGTGGGCTCCCGGCCGGGGAGACGGTGACGAGCATGTCCGCCCACCCGGGCGGCTCCGGCTACTGGGTCTTCACCACCAAGGGACGCGCCATGCCGTTCGGCGGCGCGCCCTTCCATGGCCACATGCTCGGCGTTCCCCTCAACGGGCCGGTGCTCGACTCGGTGGCGACCCCGGACGGCGGCGGCTACTACATGGTCGCCTCCGACGGCGGGATCTTCGCCTTCGGCAACGCCGCCTTCCGCGGGTCCATGGGCGGCCACCGACTCAACGCCCCGGTGCAGTCGCTCGTCCCCGACGGCGACAACGACGGCTACTGGCTGGTGGCATCCGACGGCGGCGTGTTCGCCTTCAGCGCCGCCTTCCGCGGCTCCATGGGAAGCACGCCGCTCAACCGCCCGGTTACCGGCATGGTTCGCTTCGGCGACGGCTACCTGATGGTCGCCGAGGACGGCGGCATCTTCAACTTCAGCTCCAAGCCGTTCCACGGCTCGCTCGGCAGCAACCCGCCGCCGACGCCCGTGGTGGCGGTCGCCGCCCTGGACTGAGCGATCGCGAGCAGACTGGCGGCGTGCGCCGACGCCGCCTCCTGCTCGCCCTCTCCGTCGCCCTGGTGGTGGGGGCGGCCGGGTTCGTGTGGTTCGAGCCGCACAAGCTGGTCATCGACGACGACGTGGCCGAAGAGCTCCCGGCCGGAGCCGTCAGGCGCGTGGCCAGGGGCGACTTCCGGCCCCTCGAGCATCATGCGGACGGCACGGCCGAGCTCCTCACCACGTCGGGCGGCGCGCACGTCCTGCGCTTCGACGACCTCGACACGTCGAACGGGCCCGACCTGCGCGTGTACCTCTCCAGCGCCCCGCCGGATGCCGACTGGGGCGCGTTCGACGACGACTTCGTGGACCTCGGCATGCTGAAGGGGAACATCGGAGACCAGAACTACGTCGTACCCGATGGCACGGACCTGGCTCGCTACCGCACCGCCGTGGTGTGGTGCCGGCGGTTCAGCGTCCCGTTCGCCTCAGCCGGATTGGAGAGAACGTGAGCGACCAGACCGACATCCCCACCACCGAAGAGGAGTGGCGGGCCCGCCTCGACCCGGAGCGCTATCGCATCCTGCGGGAGGCCGCCACCGAGCCGCCGTTCACGGGCGCCTACGTCGACTGCCACGAACCCGGCACCTACCGCTGCGCCGGGTGCAACGCCGTCCTGTTCACGTCGGAGACCAAGTTCGACTCGGGCAGCGGCTGGCCCAGCTTCACCGAGCCCGCGGTGGCCGACGCCGTGGAGACCCGAACCGACACCAGCCACGGCATGGTGCGCACCGAGGTGGTGTGCCGCCGCTGCGGCGGGCACCTCGGCCACGTCTTCCCCGACGGTCCCGGCCCGACCGGGCTGCGCTACTGCATCAACTCGGCGTCGTTGGAGCTCGATCGGGAGGCAGGCGGCCAGCAGGAGTAGCCCGGGGTTTGCCGCCGTCGCTCCCCGGCTAGGTGTGAAACGACCGTCTGACGTCGTGCAGTGTCGGAAGGAGCGGTCGGTGGCCGAGCAGCAGGCATCCAACGAGAAGATCGTCGCCGTGTTCTCCGACGAGCGAGCGGCGCAAGCCGCGGCGGAAGCGGCTCGCCGGCAGGGCGTCGAGGCGGGCGCCATCCACATCGGCAGCGCCCTCGACGAACGTCATGCCCTCCAGGCCGAGATGCGCGAAGAGATGGAGCACACCACCGTCGGCGCGGGCAACGTCGGCCCCTTCACCAAGGAGATGACGAAGGGCCTGGGCTTCGGCGTCGCCGTGGGCGCCGTCGTCGGCGTGGTCCTGGCCCTCCCCGCCGCATTCCTCTTCTTCACCGAGGAGCAGCTTTTCGTCCGCCTCGTCATCGCCGTGTTCGTGGGCGCCGCCGCGGGCGCCACCGTGGGCTTCGTCGCCGGCGGGGGCCTGGCCGCCAAGGGCCCCGTCGAGCAACTCGCGGCCGAGCGGGGGACCGCACTGTCGATCACCGGCGGCGGGCAGGCCGTCGTCGACATCCTCCGCCGCTATCAGCCGATCCGCCTCGACGTCGTGCGCGACGACCAGCCGGTCGACACCATCGCCACCGAGGAGCCCCGCGTGGACGACAGCGCCCTCGACCGGCTGCGCGACAACGTCGTTCGAGGGGAGCCGGAGGGCGACTGGTCGCCGCTGCGGGCCGAGGAAGACCAGCGCCGCTAGCCGCCCGGGCGCGTGCGGACAAAACCGGCATAAGGTAGGTGCCATGGCCAGGGGGACCATTCTTCGTGCCCGCCGCCGCGCATCCGCTGTGTTGTCCGCAGTGGCCGTGGCCGCAGGCGTCTTGCTCGTACCGGGAACCGACGCAGCGAGAGCCGCGCCCAACCAGTACGTCACCATGCCCGACGGGGTGCGCATCGCCGTGAACGTGCGCCTGCCCGACAACTACGTGGCGGGCCAGCGCTACCCGACGTTGTTCGAGATGAGCGGCTACGACGGCGGCTCCGCCGAGGACGGCACGCTGGCCAAGGACTACGGCATCCCCGGCGCACCTCAGGAGGACAGCCGCCAGCTCACCCGCACATTCAACGCCGAGTATGTGACGCTGCATGCCTCCGTGCGGGGCAGCGGCTGCTCGGGCGGCGAGTTCGACCTCTTCTCGTGGCAGTCGGCGCTCGACGGCAAGGAGATCATCGACGGCTGGGTCCCGTCGCAGCCGTGGTCCAACGGCGACGTCGCCATCATGGGCCACTCCTACAGCGGCATCACCGGCTTCATGGTGGCGGCCACTCAGCCCAAACACCTGCGGGCGGCCACCGTGTCGGGGCTCATCGACGACCTCTACCGGGGGATCACCTATCCCGGCGGCGTCAGCAACTACGGCTTCCCGCTGGCGTGGACGGGCGGTATCAGGCCTGCCTACGACGTGCTCGGCGGACTCGCCCCCGGCATCGTCCGTGACGAGGAGGCCGACGACGTGCCCGGCCGCCGCCAGATGTGCGCCGAGAACGTCACAACCAAGCGCCGCACGGTGACCGAGGACCCGTTGGTGCGCGGCCTCGACAACACAGACGGGCCGTGGTGGCAGGCGCGCTCGCTGATCAACTACGCGCACTTGATCAACGTGCCGCTTCACATCACCGGCGCCTACCAGGACGAGCAGACCGGCCCCCGCGGGCCGACGCACCTGTGGGAGAACGTGCACGGCGTGCCCAAGCGGCTGATGCTGAGCAACGGCGACCACAACACGCAGAACCCGTCGTCGACCGGGCCGGAGATCCGCGACGACCGCAAGGCGTGGATCGACCACTGGATGGGCCTGGCCAAGCACAAGGACTTCGGCGCCGTCGGCCAGGACCTCACCTCGGTGACCACCCTGCTGGAGACCCACCGCCGGGGCGGCGTGCTCACATCCAACGGGCGCATCGATACCACCACCTACCCGTTGGAGACCACGCAGTTCACCGACTACTACCTGGGCGCGGGCGGCACGCTGTCGACCACCCCGCCCGTCGGCCCGCAGCCCGGTGACTCGTACCTGGCGGGCAGCCCGCGGCAGTCGTGGAACTACCAGGCAGGCCCGTCGTTCGGCCCGCCCTTCACCACGGCGAGCGGCCCCGACGAGGTGGCGTATCGCACGGCGCCGGTCGGCGAGCCCACCGCCTTCGCCGGCCCGCTCACGGCCACCCTGTGGGTGCAGTCGAGCGCGCCCGACACCGAGTTGTTCGTGCAGCTGATCGACGAGGGGCCGAACGGCGAGGCCACCTACCTCCAGCGGGGGATGCTCAAGGCCGGCCATCGGGCGATCGACGCGGCCGAGAGCGACTTCGTCGGCGGCCGCCTCTACCGGCCCCATCGCCCGCACACCCTGGCCTCCACAGCGCCGGTCATGCCCGGCGAGGCGGTGGAGTATCTCGTCGAGGTGTTCCCCGTCGGCCATGTGCTGCGGCCCGGTCACCGGCTGGTGATGAAGGTGCACACCCCGCCGCTGGTCGACAGCTACTACGTGTACGTGCCGGGCCGGGCGCCCGCTGTCAACACCGTCCTGCACGACGCCGCCCACCCGTCGCGGCTGATGGTGCCGCTCGTCCCCCTGACCGGGGTGACGCTCGGCCCGGCGCTCCCGTGCGGCGCCCAGGAAGCGGTGCGCTGTATCGCCCGACCGCAGGGATGACCGTCGAGCACCGGTTCGTCGCCACCAACGGCGTCCGCCTCCACATCGCCGAAGCGGGGGAGGGGCCGTTGGTGGTGCTGTGCCACGGGTTCCCCGAGTCGTGGTACTCGTGGCGCCACCAACTGCGGGCGCTGGCCGAGGCGGGCTACCACGTCGTCGCCCCCGACATGCGGGGCTACGGCCGCAGCTCCCGCCCCGACGACGCGGCGGCGTACACCACACCGACGCTGGTGGGCGACATCGTCGGCTTGGTGCACGCGCTGGGGGAGGAGCGCGCCGTCGTCGTCGGCCACGACTGGGGCGCCCCGGTGGCGTGGAACGCCGCCCTCATGCGGCCCGACATGTTTCGCGGCGTGGTCGGGCTCAGCGTCCCCTTCCGGTCACGAGGGCCGACGGCGCTTATCGCCATGCTGCGCAGCCTCTTCGGTGACGGGGCCGGGGGCACCCACTACATGCTCTCCTTCCAGGAGCCGGGGGCGGCCGAGGCGGCGCTGGAGGCGGACGTGCGCGCCGCCCTGCGCGGCTTCCTCTACGGGGTGTCCGGCGACGCGTCGCCGGAGGAGCGCTTCACCGGCTTGGTAGGGCCCGGCCAGTCGATCGTCGACGTGCTGCCCCAGCCCGAGAAGCTGCCGCCGTGGCTGAGCGAGGACGACCTCGACGTCTACGCCGGCGAGTTCGAGCGCACCGGGTTCCGAGGCGGGCTCAACTACTACCGGGCCGCCGATCTCGGGTGGGAGCAGCTCGCCCCGTTCGCGGGCGCCCGCATCGCGGTGACTGCGCTCTTCGTGGCGGGCGCCGACGACCTCGTCGTCACCAGCAGGCCCGACGCCGTGGACAACCTGGCAGCGTCGGTGCCCACGCTGGTGCGGCCGCCCGTCCTGTTGCCGGGCTGCGGCCACTGGACGCAGCAGGAGCGGCCCGACGAGGTCAACGAGCTCCTGGTGAGCTTCCTCGCCGCGTTGGACTGAGCAGCGGCGCTCGCGCCGAGCGTGTCACCATGGGCGACGGGCGCGACGGGCGTTCTCGCTGTTCGATTCCGGGTCATCGAGGCAGCAGCGAGAGGATCAGCGCCGTCTGCGCCAGGTGATACGTCGACATGATGGCCAGGCGGGCGTAGTCGAAGGGCTGCACGAAG
>JAHWLA010000117.1 GCA_019347595.1 Actinomycetota bacterium | reverse complement strand
GGTGCGCCTGGGGCGGGCGCTCCACCGACCGCAGGCGCGGCTGGTGGTGCTCGACGAGCCCTTCCGCGGCCTCGACCGCCCCACTCGCACGGCGCTGTTGGCGGCCGCCCGACAGCGGTGGACGACGGCCACGCTGCTATGCGCCACCCACGACGTGGCCGAGACGACGACGTTCGACCGGGTGCTCGTCGTGGAGGGCGGCCGCGTGGTCGAGGACGGCACGCCCGCCGAGCTCGCCGCCCGACCGGGTTCCCGCTACGCCGCCCTGCTGGCCGCCGAGGAAGCAGTACGGGCGGCCCTGTGGGACGACCCGTCGTGGCGTCGCCTTCACCTCGACGGCGGGCGGGTGCGAGAGACGGCGGCGGAGGTCGGCCGGTGACGGCAACGGCGGCGCTGGGGCTGCACGGGCGGCGAGGGCGTCGGGCCGACGCCGCGCTGGCCGCGGCCACCGACGCACCGGTGGCGGGCCAGGGCGAGGTGCGCCCGCGTCTCGCCCTGTGGTCGGTCGTGGCGGTGGTGGCGCACGTCGCCGTCTACGCGGTGTTCGTCGCCTCGTGGGCCGTCATCGGCGCTCCGGCTGTCCGCGGCGATATCGACGGGGGTGACGTCGCCCGCTGGGCGGTGCTGGTCGCCGCGCTCATCCCGCTGCGGTGGCTGGCGACGACGGGGGCCGGCTACGTCGCCGTGGACGTCGGTCGCCGTCTGAAGCAGCGGCTGCTCGACGGCGTCCTCGGTTTGGAACCCGACGCCGTCCGCCACGCGGGCGTCGGTTCGTTCCTGGGCACCACGCTGGAAGCGGAGGCCGTGGAGACGCTGGCGCTGTCCGGCGGGCATCTGGCCGTGCTCGGCGTCGTCGAATGCGTGGCTGCCTCGGTTGCCGTGGCCGCGGGCGCCCGCCCGGGGCCGGTGCTCGCCCTGTTGGCGTCGACGATCGCCGTCGTCGTGGCGCTCGCCGCCCTCGAGGTCGTGCGCCGGCGGGCCTGGTCGAGGCGTCGCCTGGCCATGACGCACGAGTTGGTCGAGCGCATGGTCGGGCATCGCACGCGGCTGGCCCAGGCGGGCGAGGCGCTGTTCGACGCCACCGGCGACGAGCAGGCGGTCGCCGACTACGAGCGGGTGAGCCGCCGTATGGACGACGTGGCGGCCGTCGCCCTCGCCGTCGTGCCGCGGGCGTGGGTCGCCGTCGCTGCTGTGGCGCTGCTCGTGCCGACGCCTGCCGACGCCTCGCCCGCCCGCCTGGCGGCGTCGGTGGGCGGTGTGCTCCTGGCCTCGCACGCCTTGCGGAAGCTGACGCTGGGGGCGTCGCAACTGGCGGCCGCCCGGGTGGCGTGGGAGCAGATCGCCGGCCTCGTCCGCTCCCGACCGCCGCAGGGTGCATCGGCCGACGACGACGGCCACGCGGACGGCGCCGGCGACGGGAACGGCGGCGACGACGCCGTGGTGGAGGCGGTCGACGTGCGCTTCGCCTACGCCGACCGCGCCCTGCCCGTCCTCGCCGGCGCGTCGGTCCGGCTGGCCCACGGCGACCGAGTGCTGTTGGAGGGGCCGTCCGGCGGGGGCAAGTCGACGTTGGCCGCCCTGCTCACCGGCCTGCGCGCGCCTCACGGCGGCGTCGTGCGGCGGGGCGGCGTGGTGGTGGGCGTCCCCCAGTTCCACGAGAACCACCTGTTCGCCGCCCCGCTGGCGTTCAATCTGCTGTGCGGACGCCGCTGGCCGCCCGCCCCCGACGACCTGGTGGACGCCGACGCCGTGTGCCGGGAGCTGGGGCTGGGCGACGTGCTCGACCGCATGCCGGGCGGCCTTCAACAGCCGGTGGGGGAGACGGGGTGGCAGCTCTCGCATGGCGAGCGCAGCCGCGTGTTCCTGGCCCGGGCCCTGCTCCAGCGGCCCGACGCCGTGGTGCTGGACGAGACGTTCGCCTCACTGGACCCGGACTCGTTCGCCGTCGCCCTGGCGTGCCTGCGGCGGCGGGCCCCCACGGTGCTGGTGATCGCCCATGTGTAAGCGGCGTGACACTTCCTCCGTCGCGGCGGGGACGGACGCCGCCGCCGTACGCCCGCATGCTGGGTGCAGGACGACAACGGAGGTTGGGACATGGACACCAGCACGAACACCAAGGCAGGCGGGACGAGGGACCGGCGGAACGACAGCAGTGTCGCCGTGCGGACCGGTATCGACGCCGGGCGACTGGCGACCAACCACAGCGAATCGGCGCCGGCCCTGCGTACCGGCGTCAAGGCGGGCCGCATCGCCGTCAACCACAACGACAGCGTGGTCGCCGTCCGCACGTCGGTGACCGCCGGGAGGATCGCCCTCAACCACAACCAGTCGGCCGTCGTCGTGCGCACGGCCGTGCGCGCCGGCGCATGGAACAACCACAACGAGAGCCGGGCCCTGGCCTCCGCCGTCCACGGCCGCCGGCCCCGCCCGTGAACGACCCGCTCGACGAGGCGGTCGCCCTCCACGAGGAGGCCGAGGCGCTCCACGACGACGGCCTGTACGACGACGCCCTCGACGCCGCCCGCCGCTCGCTGTTCCTCTTCGAGCGCCACTCGGGACGCGACCATCCTGATGTTGCCAACGTGCTGCTGCTCATCGGGGCGGTTCACGAGGACCGCAGCGAATATGCCGAGGCGACGGCGGCGTTCGAGCGGGCCGACGCCATCCTTGCCCGCTTCGCCGACCACGCCGAACCCATCCTGGTCCGCCTGCGGGTGAAGTCGCGGTGTCGGCTCGGCGGCATCCGCCGGGTCGGCGGCGACCTGGTAGCCGCCGACCGCATCCTGCGGGACGCCGTCGAGCTGGCCGAGCAGGGCCTCCGTCCCGACGACCCGGACGTGGCCACCGCCCTCAACGCGCTCGGCGTCGTGTGCAAGTACGCCGGGCGCTTCGACGAGGGGGCGCGCCTCTACCAGCGGGCCCTCGCCATTGCCGAACGGGCGTACGGCGCCGACCACCCGGAGGTCGCCACCATCGAGCACAACCTGGGGGGCCTGGCCCACGCCAGCGGCGACTACCGGGCGGGCATCCCGCACGCGCGACGCTCGGTCGCCATCCGGGAGGCCGCCCTCGGGCCCGAACATCTGGCCGTGGCCGCCGACGCGGCCGCGCTGGCCGCCCTGCTGGAAGGCGACGGACAGCTCGACGAGGCCGACGCGCTGTACCGCCGCGCGCTGGCCGTCTTCGAAGCCCGCCTCCCCGCCGAGCACTACGAGCTGGCCGTCACCCACAACAACCTGGGCACGCTGGCGGCCCGCCGAGGCAGGCACGACGACGCCGAGCGGCACTACGCCACCGCCCTGAGGATCAAGGAGCGGTTGCTGGGCGCGGACCATCCCGACACCGCCATGACCGTTCGCAACCTGGCCGCCCTGCGCGCCGAACAGGGACGGGTGGACGACGCCGTCGCGCTCCTCCGTCGCGCCTACGCCGTCTTCGCCACGGCCCTGGGCGACGACCACCCGAAGACCGCCGACACCGTCGCCGACCTCCAGGCGCTGGCGCCGCGCTGAGCCGCCCGGCGGGCTACCCGGCGCCGCCCTCGAAGATCCCGAAGAACGCCCCCTGCGGGTCGGCCACCACGGCGAAGCGCCCCATGTCGGGGATGTCCATCGGTCCCACCAGGACCGAGCCGCCTTGCTCCGTGACAGTGGCTACCGCCCCGTCGAGCTCGGCGACGGCGAAGTACACCAACCAGTGCGGCGGCACCGCGTCGGGTACCCGCCCCCGCATGTCGGCCATCCCCGCCACCGGCCGGCCGCCGGTCTCGAAGGTGGTGTACTCCATCGGCCCGTCCGACGGCTTGGCGTCCCAGCCGAACACCCGTGCGTAGAAGGCCGCGGCGGCGCCGGGATCGCGGGAGTTGAGCTCGTTCCAGGTGAAGCTGCCCGGCTCGTTCGCCAGTCCGGAGCCCTTGTGCGCGCCCGGCTGCCAGACGGAGAACGGCGCCCCTGTGGGGTCGGCGAACACCGCCATGCGCCCGGCATCGAGGACGTCCATGGGCTCCGCGAATTCCATGCCGCCTGCCTCCCGCACCACAGTGGCGGTGGCGTCGGCGTCGGCCACCGCCACGTAGGTCGCCCAGTACGGCGGGCCCGGGTTCTGGGCGGGCCCCAGCCCGGCCACCGGCTGCCCGCGCAGCAGGAAGATGTGGTAGCCGCCTGCTTCCGGCCCCTGGTCGGCGGCCTCCCAGCCGAAGAGTGCGCCGTAGAACGCCTTGGACGCCTCGACGTCGGGGCTCCCCAGGTCGGCCCACGACGGCGTGCCGGGTGCGTACTCGCTGATCTCGGGCATCGCTGCCCCCCTTTCGTGAAGGTTCATGCCAACGAGGGACACCCTAGGCATCGAACATCCGTTCGATCAAGAGGTATCGCGGCTAAACTGCGATCGATGTCCGACCGCCTGGTCATCCGGGGGGCCAGGGAGCACAACCTTAAGAACGTCTCCCTGGAACTGCCCCGCGACAAGCTCATCGTCTTCACCGGCCTGTCCGGCTCCGGCAAGTCCAGCCTCGCCTTCGACACGATCTACGCCGAGGGCCAGCGCCGCTACGTCGAGTCGCTCAGCGCCTACGCGCGCCAGTTCCTCGGGCAGATGGACAAGCCCGACGTCGACTTCATCGAGGGCCTGAGCCCGGCGATCTCCATCGACCAGAAGTCGGCCAGCCGCAACCCCCGCTCGACCGTGGGGACCATTACGGAGGTCTACGACTACCTCCGCCTGCTCTGGGCCCGCATCGGCCGGCCCCACTGCCCCAACTGCGGCGCCTCGGTCAGCCGCCAGACCCCGCAGCAGATCGTCGACCGCATCCTCGAGCTGCCCGAGGGCACCCGCTTCCAGGTGCTCGCCCCCGTCGTGCGCGGCCGCAAGGGCGAGTACGAGGGACTGCTCGACGAGCTGGCCAAGCAGGGCTTCGTCCGGGCCCGCATCGACGGCGAGGTCCACGAGCTGGCCGACCCCCCCAAGCTGGCCCGCTACGAGCAGCACACCATCGAGGTGGTCGTCGACCGGCTGGTCAAGCGGGACGGCATCGAGCGCCGCCTCACCGACTCGCTGGAGACGGCGCTGCGCCTGGCCGAGGGCGTGGCCGAGGTCCAGCTCGTGGCCCGCGACGGCGACGGTGCGGGCGGCGACGCCGAGCGCCAGGAGGACGAGATCCTCACGTTCAGCCAGCACCTGGCCTGCCCCAACTGCGGGTTGAGCTTCGACGAACCGGCTCCCCGCAACTTCTCGTTCAACTCGCCCTACGGCGCCTGCCCATCGTGCGTCGGGCTGGGCACCAAGTACGAGGTCGACCCCGAGCTGGTCGTCCCCAACCCCGACGTCACCATCGACGAGGGCGCCATCGCCGCCTGGGCCGGTGGGCGCACCGAGTACTTCGGGCGGGTGCTGGCCGCGGTGGCCGACACGTTCGGCTTCAAGACCACCACGCCGTGGCACAAGCTCAAGAAGGCCGACCAGAAGGTCCTGCTCTACGGGTCGGGCACCAAGCAGGTGCATGTCCAGTACCGCAACCGCTACGGCCGCACCCGCTCCTACTTCACCCACTACGAGGGCGTCGTCCCCTACCTCCAGCGCCGCCACAGCGAGGCGGAGTCCGACTTCATGCGCGAGCAGATCGAGGGCTACATGCGGGAGGTGCCGTGCCCCGTGTGCGGCGGCGCCCGGCTCAAGCCCGAGTCGCTGGCGGTCACCGTCGACGGCCGCAACATCTTCGAGCTGTGCAACCTGTCGATCGGCGACGCCGCCACCGCGCTCAACGAGCTGGAGCTGTCCGAGCGCGACCGCATGATCGCCGAGCGGGTGCTGCGCGAGATCCGGGCCCGCATGCAGTTCCTGCTCGACGTCGGCCTCGACTACCTCAGCCTCAACCGCAGCGCCGGCACGCTGGCGGGCGGCGAGGCCCAGCGCATCCGGCTGGCCAGCCAGATCGGCAGCGGTCTCGTCGGCGTGCTGTACGTGCTCGACGAGCCCTCCATCGGGCTTCACCAGCGCGACAACCGCCGGCTCATCGACACCCTCATCCGCCTGCGGGAGCTGGGCAACACGGTGATCGTCGTCGAGCACGACGAGGACACCATCCGGATCGCCGACCACATCGTCGACATCGGCCCCGGGGCGGGCGAGCACGGCGGCGAGGTCGTCTACAGCGGCACGCTGCCCGGGCTGCTCAAGAGCCGCAAGTCGCTCACCGGGCAGTACGTGGCAGGCAAGAAGTCGATCCCCGTGCCCGCCATGCGGCGCGACCCGGGCGACGAGTGGCTGGTGGTGCGAGGCGCTCGCGAGCACAACCTCAAGGGCATCGACGTGGAGTTCCCGCTGGGCTGCTTCATCACGGTCACCGGCGTGTCGGGCAGCGGGAAGTCCACGCTGGTCAACGACATCCTCTACCGCTCGTTGATGCAGCGGATCTACCGGTCGAAGCAGGTCCCCGGCCGCCACACCAAGATCGAGGGCGACGAGTACCTCGACAAGGTCATCAACATCGACCAGTCGCCGATCGGCCGCACGCCCCGCTCCAACCCGGCCACCTACACGGGCGTCTTCGACTCCGTCCGCAAGCTGTTCAGCCAGACCCAGGAGGCCAAGGTCCGCGGCTACCTGCCGGGCCGGTTCTCCTTCAATGTCAAAGGGGGCCGCTGCGAGGCCTGCGCGGGCGACGGCACCATCAAGATCGAGATGCACTTCCTGCCCGATGTTTACGTGCCGTGCGAGGTGTGCAAGGGCGCCCGCTACAACCGCGACACGCTCGACATCGAGTTCAAGGGCAAGAACATCTCCGAGGTGCTCGACATGCCGTGCGAGGAGGCGCTCGAGTTCTTCGCCAACCAGCCCGCCATCGCCCGCCACATGCAGACGCTGGTCGATGTCGGCCTCGGCTACGTGCGCCTGGGCCAGCCGGCGCCGACCCTCAGCGGCGGCGAGGCGCAGCGGGTGAAGCTGGCCAGCGAGCTGTCGAAGCGGTCCACCGGCCACACCATCTACATCCTCGACGAGCCCACCACCGGGCTTCACTTCGAGGACATACGTAAGCTGCTCAACGTCCTGTCGCGTCTGGTGGACCAGGGGAACACCGTGCTCGTCATCGAGCACAACCTCGACGTCATCAAGACCGCCGATTGGATCATCGACATGGGGCCGGAAGGCGGCGACGGAGGGGGACGCGTGGTGGTGGAGGGGACGCCCGAGCAGGTGGCCAAGACGCCCGACAGTCACACGGGGCGGTTCCTGGCGTCGTTGCTCGACCGATGAGCCTGCGCGAGATCGCGCCGCGGACGTACGCCTACGTGCAGGGAGACGGCGGCTGGGGGCTCAGCAACGCGGGCTTCGTGGCGGGCAACGGTGACGCCCTGCTCGTCGACACCTTCTTCGACCTGCCTCACACCCGGCGGCTGCTCGATGCGCTCCCCGGCCGTCCCTCCACCGTCGTCAACACGCACTTCAACGGCGACCACTGCTGGGGCAACGAGCTGGTGGCCGACGCGCGCATCGTGGCCCACAAGCTGTGCCGCGAGCAGATGCTGACCGGCCCGGCGCCTGCTGTCCTGGCCGCGCTGGCCCAGGGCGACGGCGGCGGCGTCCCCGCCGTCGAGTACATGAAGCGGGCGTTCGAGCGGTTCGACTTCACGGGGATCACGCTCACGCCGCCCACCGAGGTGTTCGAGGACACGCTCGTACTCGACGTCGGCGGCCGCGAGGTGCACCTGTTCCACTACGGGCCGGCTCACACGCTGGGCGACGCCGTGGCCTGGGTCCCGGACGAGCGCGTGCTGTTCACCGGCGATCTGCTCTTCCTCGATGTGTGCCCGCTCATCTGGGACGGTACCGCCACCCGGTGGCTGGCCGCCCTCGACGCCATGGCGGCGCTCGATCCCGCCGTCGTCGTGCCCGGGCACGGCCCCGTGGCCGGCGCCGACGGGCTGCACACGTTGGCGGGCTACTTTCGCCTGCTGCTCGAGCAGGGCCAGGCGCTGCACGACCAGGGCGTCCCCGTCGAGGAGGCGATGGTGCGCCTCGATCTCGGCGAGTACGCGGCCTGGGTCGACATCGAGCGCACGGCGCTGAACGTCCAGCAGGTCTACAACGAGCTCGACGGCGTGGACACGCCGGTCAACGTGGTCGACGCCTTCGGCGCCATGGCCGCCGCCGCCGCCCCGCATCCGCTCGGCGGCGGGTGCTGCTGAGCCGCAACGCGGCCCACAGCGCCAGCAGCAGCGCCCCCACCGAAGCAGCGGCTCGGCCACCGGCGGCGGGCAACTCCAACGGCCCGTCGTCGGGCGACGGTGGCGACGGCGCCGTGACGGTGCCGTGACGGTGCCCGCCGCCCCCCTGGTCGGCGCGGGCAGCGTCCCTTCGTGCGCGCGAAGCGCATCACGGGCATCATCCCCTGTTTGCAGCACTCGTGCAGGAATCCCTCATGGTGGTGACGGCCCTCGCATCCCCGGTGGTCGGGTGCTGCGAGTGGTGCCGTCGGGACCGGTGGCC
>JAHWLA010000116.1 GCA_019347595.1 Actinomycetota bacterium | reverse complement strand
CGAGGTGCGGCCCGAGGCGTTCGAGCACACGGTCGTGATCCTGGTGGGACGCGTCCACCGAGGCGTGCTGAAGGCGCTGAGCTACGCCAAGTCGCTGCGCCCCGACCACCTGGCCGCCGTCTACGTCTCCTTCGAGGACGCCGATCGCGAGGATCTCCAGCGCCAGTGGGAGGCGTACAACATCGACGTGCCGCTGGAGATCGTCCACTCGCCCTACCGCGACCTCGTCGAGCCGGTGGAGCGCTACCTCGACGAGCTCGACGCCCGCTGGCACAACGACACCATCACGGTGATCATCCCCGAGTTCGTGATGGGCAAGCTCTACGACTTCCGAAACCTGCTCCACAACCAGAGCGCCTTCGCCCTCAAGGCCGCGCTGCTGGGACGCGAGGGCACCGTCGTCACGTCGGTCCCGTACCACGTCGACAGCGCAGCGAGGGCGGGCCGCAAGCCCGACGGGTCGGGCGACTGATCCTTCAGGTGGTGGCGTCGTCCTCGGCCGCCGGTCGGCGCCTCAGCTCCTCGACGCCGCTGGAGATGCGCAGCGGCACGCCCGCCCGGTAGGCGGCCCGGCCCACCATGTGGGCCCCCGACGGCGCGGTGACGAACTGGAGCGCCGCCACCAGCAGCAGCTTCATGACCGCACCCTCCTCCGAGGCGCGCAGCGCCGCCCCCACGAGGACGAAGACGAGGCCCAAGGTGGCGGGCTTGGTGGCGGCGTGCATGCGGGTGAACACGTCGCCGAAGCGGTGGAGGCCGACGCCGGCCAGCAGGGCGAGCAGCGATCCCGCCACCACCAGCACCCCGGCCACCGTGTCGACCACGCCGGTCATCTCACGCCCCTCGCCGCTCGATGAACCGCGCCACCGTGGTGGTCCCGACAAAGCCGAGCAGGGCGGCCACCACGAGCACGTCGAGGTAGACGTCGTCGCCGGTGCGCGCCGCGTGCACGCCGATGCCGGCCACCACCACGAGCACGAGGGAGTCGACGGCGACGATGCGGTCGGCCAGCGAGTCGCCGCGCACCAGCCGCAGCAGGCAGAGGAGAGCGGCGAGGCCGAGGGCGGCGAAGGCCAGGTTGGTGGCCGGGATCACGGCGTGGGCTCCTCTCGTGTCGCCTCGGTGGCCTGCGACGGGGCCAGGTCGACCCGCTCGCCGCGGCCGCCGAGACGGGCAACCGCGTCGGCCGGGCCGAAGGCGCGGATGACGAGCGCCTCCAGGTGGAGCACCTCGCGGCGCACCTCCTCGGGGTCGCGCAGGTGGAGGACGTGGACGTAGAGCACGCACGGGTCGTCGTCGACGTCGATCGTCAACGTGCCCGGCGTCAGGGAGATGGCGTTGGCCACGATGGTTGTGATCCCGCCCGACATGCCGCGCACGGGGATGGCGACGATCCCCTCGTTGACCCGGTTGGTGGGGGTCAGCACCTCCCACGCCACCACGGCGTTGGCCTCGGCCAGCTTCCAGAGGAAGTACCCGAGCAGGCGGGCGGCGGCCACCGGTCGGAGGCGCGCCGACGACCCGGGCTCGGGCCGGTTGGGGAACAGGGCAGTCACAGCGAGCGCCACCAGGAGGCCGCTCACCACGTTCGCCGGCGTGACGTCCTCCCACAGGGCCACCCACACGGCGGCGAGGACGGCGACGACCGAGACGCGGGCGGTCACCGGGGCAGCACCTTGTCGACGAGGATGGCGGGCGTGAGCAGATCGGCCGCGGCCCGCCTGCTGATGTCGTAGACGGGCCCGGCCGCCAGGGCGATGGCGATGCTGCCCGCCGCCAGCAGGGCGGTGGCGCCGGTCATGAGCGGGACCCGGGCGGCGCCCGCTCCTGCTCCGGCCCGGGCGACCGACGACGGCCTGCCCCAGAACACGCCGGCCCAGATCTTCGTCATCGAGAAGAGGGTGAGGAGGCTCACCACCAGGCTCACGCCGACGACCAGGAAACGGTCCGCATCCATGCCCGCCTGCACCAGCGCCAGCTTGGCGGCGAACCCCGAGAAGGGCGGCAGGCCGGCCAGGCTGAGGGCGGGCACGAGGAACAGGACGGCGAGCAGCGGCGTGCGGTGGAGGAGCCCTGTGACGTGGCGAAGCGAGCCGCTGCCCGCCCGGTGCTCGACCAGGCCGCCCACGAGAAACAGCGTCGTCTTCACCACGATGTGGTGGAGGATGTAGAAGACGGCGCCCGCCAGCCCGGCCACGGTGAACAGCCCGAGGCCCATGACCATGTAGCCGATCTGGCTGATGATGTGGAAGCTGAGGATGCGCTTGATGTCGTTCTGGGCGATGGCGCCCAGAACCCCGACGAGCATGGTCGCCCCGGCGATGAACAGGATCAACGTCGACGGCCCGTCGGACGGGAACAGGAGCGTCTGGCTGCGGATGATGGCGTAGACCCCGACCTTGGTCAGCAGCCCGGCGAAGATCGCCGTCACCGGCGTAGGCGCCGTCGGGTACGAGTCGGGTAGCCAGAAGAACAGCGGGAAGATGGCGGCCTTCACGCCGAAGACGACGAGGAGGAGGAGCCCCAGGGCCTGGCGGGTGGCGGGGTCGAGCTCGGCCAGCCGCACCGAGAGGTCGGCCATGTTCACCGTGCCGGTAGCCGCGTAGATCAAGGCGACGGCGGTGACGAACAGCGTCGACGCCAGCAGGCTCACCACCACGTACGTCATCGCCGTGCGCACCTGGTCGCGGGCGCCGCCGAGCGTGAGCAGCACGTAGCTGGCGGTCAGCATGACCTCGAAGGAGACGAACAGGTTGAACAGGTCGCCGGTGAGGAACGACCCGGCCACGCCCGCCGCCAGCACGAGGTACACGGGGTGGAAGACGCCCGCGTGATCGCGCGTGCCCGGGTGGCCGATGGCGTAGACGAGGACCGCGAGCAGCATGGCTTCGGACACCACGAGCACCAGCGCGGCGAACCGGTCGGCCACCAGGGTGATACCGACGGGAGCAGGCCAGCCGCCCACCTGGGTGGTCACGGCGCCGGTGGTGTCCGCTTCGACGAGCAATGCCACCGAGGCGGCCAGCACCGCGCCCAGGACGGTGATGCCGAGTGCCCGCTGCAGGCGCACATGGCGGTACAGCGCCAACGACAGGCCGGCGGCGAGCAGGGGTAGCACAATCGGCAGCGGGAGCAGCACCCTCATCGGTGCGTCTCTCCACGCGCCATGCGGGCGATGCGCCGGTCCTCGACGTCGTCCTGCACGATGTCGTCGTGCGTCTGCCGTCGGCTGCGGTGGGCCAGCGCCAGCAGGAAGGCCGACACGCCGAAGGCGATGACGATGGCCGTGAGCGCCAGCGCCTGCGGGAGCGGGTCGGCGACGCGGCCCGCCTCGCCGTCGACGATCGGCGCCCGGCCCGCGCGCCCGCCGGCGAGCAGCAGCAGGAGGTTGGCGCCGTGGGCGAGCACGGCCAAGCCGATCACGATCCTCGTCAGCGTGCGCTGGAGCAGCAGGTAGACGCCCGCCGCGTACAGCGCCCCCACGGTCACGGCGAGGAGCACGATCACTTGTGCGACTCCGAGCCGAGGGTGCGCAGGATCATGACGACGAGGCCGACCACCACGAGCATCACGCCGATGTCGAAGGGCAGGCTCGTCGTCGTCTTGGCCGTGCCGAGCAGCGGGAGGTCGATCGACAGCTTGCGGCTCTCCAGGAAGGAGCCGCCGCCGAGCCACCCGACGGCGCCGGTAATGGCTGCCATCGCCATGCCGGTGCCGACCAGCGTCTCGGGATGCACCCGGGCGGCGCGGCGCACCTCTGTCGACCCGCCGTCGACGTAGCGCAGCACGAAGGCGGCGCCCGCCACCAGCCCGCCGACGAAGCCGCCGCCCGGTGCGTTGTGGCCGGCGAACAGCAGGAAGACGGCGAACACCAGCGCGATGGGGAAGACCACCTCGACGGCGCGATGCAGGATCAGCGAGCGCTCAGGTGTCATCGTCGACCTTGGTGCGGACGAGGGCGGCCACGCCGAGGGCGGCCACGCCGAGAACGGTGATCTCGCCCAAGGTGTCGATGGCGCGGAAGTCGACGAGGATCACGTTGACGACGTTGCGCCCGCCTGCCTCGGGGAGCGACCGCGCCAGGAACTCCTCGGACACCGACTCGCCCGTACGGGCGGCGGCGGCCACCAAGGCGAAGGCGGTGACGAAGACGCCCACGATGCCCGCGACCGCCAGGCGCAGGACGTGCGAGCGCCGCGACGGCGACCCGCCGAAGCGCTCGGGGAGGTGGCGGAGGACGAGCACGAAGATGACGAGGGCCAGCGTCTCCACGAGGAACTGGGTGAGGGCGAGGTCCGGCGCCCCCTGGATGACGAACAGCACGGCGACGCCGTAGCCGACGCCGCCGAGGAACAGCACGGCGACGAACCGCCGGGCCGCCACTGCCGTGCCGATCGCCGCACCGATGGTGAGGACGGTCACCAGCGCCTGCATGGGGGTCTCGGCCACCACCCACTGCTGCGGCAGCGAACCGCCTGCGACGAGGTGCGCGGCGGGGAGCATGACGGCGGTGAGCAGGATGACGCCGAGGTAGATCGGGAGCGACCCGTTCTGCACGAAGCCGGTCACCAGGTCGGCGCCGTGGAGCAGGCGCTCGATGGCGCGGGCGTAGACGGCCGAGGCGGGCGGCAGCACCTGGAGGCGGCGCTGGAGGCGCACGACCGCGTACCGCCGCACGAACAGCACGACGCCGACGCCGACGGCGATGGCCGACGCCACCAGCGCCGAGGTGATCCCGTGCCACAGGGCCAGATGGAGCCCCGAGGCGTCGGCGTGGAGCGCCTGGGCGGCGGGAGCCACCACCTTGTCGGCGAGCACGGGCGCCACCCCGAGGGCGATCGACAGCGCGGAAAGCACCAGGGCGGGGCCGAGGAGGGCGCGGGCGGGGGGCTTCGCCGTCGTGGGCTGCGCGCCCCGCCCCCCGATGAAGGCGCCCCACGCGAAGCGGAAGGCATAGGCCGCGGTGAGCGCCGACCCGCCCACCAGGCCGACGGCCAGCACGGGGTCGAGGCGGCCGAGCCCGCCGTGGAGGGCGGCCTCGAAGGCGAACTCCTTGGCCGGGAAGGTGGCGAGCAGCGGCAGCCCGGCCATGGACGCGGCGGCCACCACGGCGACGGCGGCCGTCATCGGCAGCGCCCGCCACAGCACCCCGAGATGTCGCAGATCGCGCGTGCCCGCCTGGTGGTCGACGATGCCCACCACCATGAACAGCGCCGCCTTGAACAGCGCGTGGGTGAGGAGGATGGCCGCCCCCGCGAACGTCCACTCGGGCAGCCCGACGCCGAACAGGGTGGTCATGAACCCCAATTGGCTCACGGTGCCGTAGGCGAGCAGGAGCTTCAGATCGGTCTCGCGCAGGGCGCGCCAGCCGCCGAGGAGCATCGTCGCCAGTCCCACGAGCACGACGGTCGGCCGCCAGAAGGCCACGGCGGCGGCGAAGGCGGGGGCCAGGCGGGCGATCAGGTACACGCCCGCCTTCACCATGGTGGCGGAGTGGAGGTAGGCGCTGATCGGGGTCGGGGCGCTCATGGCGCCGGGGAGCCAGCCGTGGAACGGGAACTGCGCCGATTTGGTGAAGGCGCCCACCAGAATGAGCGCCAAGGCGGGGCCGACCAGACCGCCGCTAGGGGGCGCGGCGAGGATCTCGGAGAGGCGGTAGGTGCCCGCCTCCTGGCCCAGGAGGACGAAGCCCCCGAGCATGGCGAGCCCGCCCCCGCCGGTGACGAGGAGCGCATGCAGGGCGGCGGCGCGTGCCGAGCCCTTCTGGTCCTCGATGCCGATGAGGAGGTACGACGTGATCGACGTCAGCTCCCAGAACACGTAGATCAGGAGCAGGTCGTCGGCGAGGACGATGCCGAGCATGGCCCCGGCGAACGCCACCAGCAGGGCGGCGGCGCGGCCGACGGCCGGGCCGCGGTGGAAGTACGCCGAGGCGTAGACCATGACGAGCACGCCGATGCCGGCCACCAGGCCGCCGACGAGGAGCGCGAACCCGTCGAGCCGAAAGGCGGCCACCAGGCCCAGCGAAGGCGCCCATCGCAGCGCCTCGTCCACCGGCCGGCCGTCGAGGACGCCGGGTGCCCGGCCCGCCAGGAGGCCGACGGACACGAGGGGCGCCAAGGCGGCCACGAGGAAGACACGCGGGCCCAGGCGTCGGCCGAGGGCGAGTGCGGTCAGGGCCGCCAGCGCGTGGAGGAGGATGAGGATCAGCACGGAAGCAGGGTCACCGATTGCGTGCCGACCAGCCTTCCCGGCGCACCACGGAGTCACGCTAGTCGCTGGCGCGGTGCCGGCTCGGGCTTGACGTTTTGGGGATCCAAAATCTAAGTTCCGCGTTCGGCGAACTATGGATCTCACCCTCACGAAGTCCGAGCGCGAGACGCTGAAGGCGATCTACCGCATGGTGTCCCGCAACGACGCCGGCGGTGACGCCCACACCGGCGACCTGGCCGACGCCTTGGGCGTGAGCCCCGGCACGGTCACCGCCACCATCAAGCGGCTCGCCGAGCGCGACCTGGCCGAGCACAAGCCCTACCGGGGGGTGCTGCTCACGCCGGCGGGGCGCGGCGCGGCCGTGGCTGCCATCCGCCGGCACCGCATCGTCGAGCGCTTCCTGGCCGACATGCTGGGCTACGCCTGGAACGAGGCCGACCGCCTGGCCGGCTCGTTCGAGCACGACCTGCCCCAGGAGGTGGAGGACCGCCTGTACCTCGCCCTCCACCGCCCGGCCACCTGCCCGCACGGTTTCCCGATCCCGGCCCCGGAGATGCTCGACATTCCCGACCTGCCGCCGCTCTACGACCTGGAGCCCGGCGACGTGGCCGTGGTCGCCGTGCCGGGCTCGACCGATCCCGAGGTGGTCGCCTTTCTCGACACGCTGGGGCTGCGCCCCGGCGTGCGCGTCGAGGTGCGGGAGAAGCACCCCTTCGACGGGCCGCTGGTGCTCCGGGTCGAGGGCAGCGACCGCACCGTGGGCGAAAAGGTCGCCCGCCAGATCTACGTACGCAAAGAAGACGAAGCAGAGAGAGCAGACAGAAAGGAATCAGCATGACGAACCTCCTCCTCGCCAGTGAAGGGGGGTGGCAGGAATTCCACCTGGGGGGGGCCGAGTGGTTCTGGCTGATCTTCTCGGCCGGCACCGCCCTGCTGGCCATCGCCGTCGGCTTCGCGCTCATGAAGGGCGTGTTGGCCGCCGACCAGGGAACGCCGAAGATGATCGAGATCGCCACGGCGATCCAGGAAGGCGCCATGGCCTACCTGCGGCGCCAGTTCAAGACGATCGGCTACATCCTGATCCCGCTGGTGGCGGTGGTGTTCCTGACGTCGACGGCCGTCGACCGGCCCGACGGCACCCATGCCCTGAGCTTCTTCGAGTCCGGCCTGTTCCGGACGCTGGCCTTCGTGGCGGGCTGCTTCATGTCGGGCCTCACCGGCTTCATCGGCATGGGCCTGGCCGTGCGCGGCAACGTCCGCACCGCGGCCGCCGCCCGCACCGGCTCGCTGCCCGCCGCCCTCAAGGTGGCGTTCCGCACCGGTGGCGTGGCCGGCATGTTCACCGTCGGCCTGGGTCTGCTCGGGGCGACCGTCATCATCATGCTGTTCCAGAACACCAGCTCGGCGATCCTCGTCGGCTTCGGGTTCGGCGGCTCGCTGCTGGCGCTGTTCCTCCGTGTCGGCGGCGGCATCTTCACCAAGGCGGCCGACGTCGGCGCCGACTTGGTGGGCAAGGTCGAAGCGGGCATCCCCGAGGACGACCCCCGCAACCCGGCCACCATCGCCGACAATGTCGGCGACAACGTGGGCGACTGCGCGGGCATGGCAGCCGACCTCTTCGAGTCCTACGAAGTCACCCTGGTGGCGTCGATCATCCTCGGCGTGGCGGCGTTCCAGTCGCTCGGCATCGACAACCCGGTGGCGGGCCTGATCTTCCCCGTCGCCGCCCGCGCCATCGGCGTGCTGGCCTCCATCGTCGGCGTGTTCGCCGTGCGGGCCACCGACAAGGACAAGTCGGCCATGGCGCCCATCAACCGCGGGTTCCTGACCGCGGGCCTGCTCACCGTGGCGGGCACCGCCTTCGTCGCCCTCACCTACGTCGGCAACGACAACAACAACAACGCAGGCTGGCGCATGCTCGGCGCCGTGGTGATCGGCCTGGTGCTGGCGCAGGTGGCCAGCCGCTTGACCGAGTACTTCACCTCGACCGAGACCCGTCCCGTGCGGGAGATCGCCGAGGCCGCTCGCACCGGGCCCGCCACCACCGTGCTCGCGGGCATCAGCTCCGGTCTCGAGTCGACCGTCTACGCCATCATCGCCATCGCGGGTGCCATCGCCGTCGCCATCGGGCTCGGTGACGGCAACATCCAGTTCAGCTTCTACCTGGTGGCGCTGACCGGCATGGGCATGCTCGCCACCACGGGCGTCGTGGTGTCCGAGGACACCTTCGGCCCCGTGGCCGACAACGCGGCCGGCATCGCCGAGATGTCGGGCGAGTTCAGCGGCGAGGCGGAGCGCATCATGGTCAGCCTCGACGCCGTGGGCAACACCACCAAGGCCGTCACCAAGGGCTTCGCCATCGGCTCCGCGGTCATCGCCGCGGT
>JAHWLA010000005.1 GCA_019347595.1 Actinomycetota bacterium | reverse complement strand
CGCCGTTCTGGTCCCCCGATCGCGCGCTATGGCGCGCGATCGGGGGACCAGAACGCAGGAGGGGGCCGACTGCCGATTCGGGAAACCCCGCTGCTAGCCTCGAATCGTGGCCCAGGAACCCGTGGTGGTGGGTCCGCCGCGCCGTAAGTGGCCTCGCCGGATCCTCATCGGTCTCAACATCTTCGTCGCTCTCTGCCTCGTCGGCGCCGCCGCCTCGTACGGCTACTTCAAATACCGCTTCGGCCAGGTTCCCCGCATCAGCATCCCGGGCCTCCGCAACGACGGCGACGACGACCCGGGCGAGCCCATGAACGTCCTCCTCGTCGGCTCGGACTCGCGCAAGAACATCGCCAAGGGCGAGACGAAGGCGTTCGGCACCGAGAAGCAGGTGGGCGGCGAGCGCAGCGACACCATCATCGTCCTGCACGTCGATCCTCGCTCCGAGAAGGCGAGCGTGCTGTCCATCCCGCGCGACCTCTTTGTCCCGATCGCCGGCACCGATCGCAGCGACCGCATCAACTCGGCGTTCGAGGGCGGCCCCGAGCAGTTGATCGCCACCATCAAGGACGCCCTCGGCATCGAGATCGACCACTACGCCGAAGTCGACTTCAACGGCTTCCGCGGCATCGTCAACTCCATCGACGGCGTGACCGTCTACTTCCCGGCCCCCGCGCGCGACAGCGTCACCGGGCTCAACGTCGCCAAGGCGGGCTGCGTGACTCTCGACGGCGACCGCGCCCTCCAGTACGTGCGCAGCCGTAACTACCAGTACTTCGAGAGCGGGAAGTGGCGCGTCGACGGCACCGCCGACCTCGGCCGCATCGAGCGCCAGCAGGACTTCATCCGCCGCGTGATGCACAAGGCCGTCCGCGTGGGCCGCAACCCGGCGACGCTCAACGCGTTGATCGGCAATGCGGTCAAGAACGTGACCCTCGACGACACGTTCTCCCCCAAGGACATCCTGCGCCTGGCCAACCGGTTCCGCTCGCTCGAGCCGGACAAGGTGGAGATGATGTCGATCCCCACATTCGCCACCCGCGTGGGCGGCGCGTCGGTGCTGAAGATGAAGCAGCCCGACGCCGACGAGGTGCTGGCCCGCTTCCGCGGCGAGCTGCCCCCGGAGGGCACGCCGACGTCGGTCCCCGACATCCTCCCGGGCACCGTCCGCGTGCGCGTCCTCAACGGGTCGGGCGCCGACGGCCAGGCGGGCGACGCCGCCACAAAGCTGAAGGAGGAGGGCTTCCAGATCTCCGGCTCGCCGGGCGACGCCGACACGTCGCGCTACAGCAAGTCCGTCATCAAGTACCCGCCGGGCCAGGTGGAGAAGGCGAAGCTGCTCCAGGCCTACGTCGGTGGTTCCACCACGCTCCAGCAGGACCGCACGGCACGCGACCTCGTCCTCATCACCGGCGCCGAGTTCACCGGCATCCGCAATCCGGCGGCCGCGCCCGTCACCACGACCACGGCGCCCGTCCGCAACGGGGCCACCACCACGACGGCGCCACCGGCGCCCGCCCAACCGCAGTGCTGAGCGGGCGAATGAAAGCGCTCATCCTGGCGGGCGGCGAAGGCACCCGCCTGCGCCCCATCACCCACACGAGCGCCAAGCAGCTCGTGCCCGTAGCCAACAAGCCGATCCTGTACTACGCCATCGAGTCGGTGGCGGCGGCCGGCATCGCCGAGGTCGGCATCGTGGTCGGGGACACCGCACCGGAGATCGAAGCGGCGGTCGGCGACGGCAGCGCCTTCGGCGTCTCCGTCACCTACGTGCGCCAGGAGGCGCCGCTGGGCCTGGCCCATGCCGTGCTCGTCGCCCGCGACTTTCTCGGCGACGACGACTTCGTGATGTACCTCGGCGACAACCTGCTCCAGCGCGGCGTCGACGCGCTCGTGAAGGACTTCGCGTCCCGGCCCGCCGACGTGGTGGCCTCGATCCTGCTGGCCAAGGTCCCCGACCCCACCCGCTTCGGCGTCGCCGAGCTCGACGACGGCGGCCAGGTCGTCCGCTTGGTGGAGAAGCCGGCCACACCGCCGTCCGACCTCGCGCTCGTCGGGGTGTACCTCTTCGGCCCGCGCGTCCACGACGCGGTGGCGGCCATCACGCCGTCGGCCCGCGGTGAACTGGAGATCACCGACGCCATCCAGTGGCTGATCGACAACGGCCATACCGTGCAGTCGCAGGTGCTCGACGGCTGGTGGATCGACACCGGGAAGCTGACCCCGCTGCTCGAGGCCAACCGCCTCGTCCTGGAGACCGTCGAGCGCCGCATCGACGGCTTCGTGGACGACGCCGCCACAGTCGAGGGCCGTGTGGTCATCGAGGCGGGCGCCGAGGTACGTGCCTCGCTGGTCCGTGGCCCCGCCGTCATCGGCGCGGGCACCCGCATCGTGGGCAGCTACGTCGGCCCGTTCACGTCCATCGCGCCGGGGTGCGAGATTGCCGATTCCGAGATCGAGCACTCCGTGGTCCTCGAAGGCAGCCGCATCGCCGGCGTGGCCCGCATCGCCGACTCGCTCATCGGGCGGGAGGCAGAGGTGGTGCGGGCCGAGCAGGGGCCCAAGGCGCTGCGCCTGATGTTGGGCGACCACTCCCGGGTCGACCTCCCCTGAGCGACCCGAAGTAGCCTCGAAGTCTCGTGAACGTGCTCGTCACCGGCGGTGCCGGCTTCATCGGCTCCAACTTCACCCGGTTCTGGCGGCACCGCCACCCGGACCACCGGGTCGTCGTCGTCGATCTGCTCACGTACGCGGGCGTGCGGGCCAGCCTGGTCGACGTGGAGAAGAACGGTGTTGTCTTCGTGCAGGCCGACATCTGCGATCTCGACGCCATGCAGAAGGTTCTTGCCGACCACGAGATCGACACCGTGGTCCACTTCGCCGCCGAGTCGCACAACAGCCTGGCCGTGCTCGACCCCGCCCGCTTCTTCCGCACCAACGTGCTCGGCACCCAGTCGTTGCTGGAGGCGGCACGCCGCGGCGGCGTCAAGCGCTTCCACCACATCTCCACGTGCGAGGTCTACGGCGACCTCCCCCTCGACAGCGACGAGTCGTTCCGAGAGGACTCGCCCTACCGGCCCCGCACCCCGTACAACGCGTCGAAGGCGGGCGCCGACCACGCCGTCCGCGCGTACTACGAGACGTGGGACCTGCCCGTCACCATCACCAACTGCTCCAACAACTACGGGCCGTACCAGTTCCCCGAGAAGGTCATCCCCTTGTTCGTCACCAACGCCTTGGACGACAAGCCGCTGCCGCTCTACGCCTCCACCGCCAACCAGCGCGAGTGGCTGCACGTCGACGACCACTGCCGCGCCATCGAAGCCGTGCTCCAGCGAGGGCGAGTGGGGGAGACGTACAACGTGGGGAGCGGCTTCGAGGCCAGCATCGAGGAGCTGGCCGACATGATTCTTGCCGCGCTCCACAAGCCGTCCTCGCTCAAGACGATCGTCCCCGACCGCCCCGGCCACGACCGCCGCTACCTCCTCGACACCCGCAAGATCCGCCGCGAGGTGGGCTGGTCGCCGCTCGTCGACTTCCCCGAGGGCGTGGTCTCGACCATCCGCTGGTACCGCGAACACCGCGACTGGTGGCAGCCGCTGGTGGGCCGGGCGCCGGTGGCCGAGGGGACGGCGTGGGCCTGAGGATCGTCGTCACCGGCGCGGGCGGCCAGCTCGGGCGCGAGCTCGTCGACGCCTTCCCGGCTCACGAGATGATCGGGCTCGACCACGTGGCCGTCGACGTGGCCGACCGCCACGCCGTGCTCGGCGCCATCACCACACTGCGACCGGACCGCGTCGTGCACGCGGCGGCGTGGACCGACGTCGACGGCTGCGAGGGCGACCCCGACCGGGCCTTCGCCGTCAACGCGCTGGGGACGCGCCACGTGGCGGAGGCGGCTCGTCTCGTCGGCGCCCACGTCGTCGCCGTGTCGACCGACTACGTGTTCTCGGGGGACGCCGACCGGCCGTACAACGAATGGGACGAGCCGGCGCCCGTCTCGGTCTACGGGCGCTCCAAGCTGGCGGGTGAGCGAGAGGTCGGCCCCGCCGGCACGGTCGTGCGCACTTCGTGGCTCTGCGGCAGGCACGGGCCGAACTTCGTGGCCTCGGTGCTGCGACTGGCGCGCCAGCACGAGGTTCTGACGATGGTCGACGACCAAGTGGGCTGCCCGACGCTGGCCGACGACCTGGCCCGCATGGTGGCCCGGCTCACGGTCGAGGCGCGTCCCGGGGTGGTGCACGTGACCAACCAGGGGGCGGTGAGCCGGTACGAGTTCGCACGAGAGGTGTTGCGCGCCGGCGGGCTCGACCCCGAGCGAGTGAAGCCGATCGCCACGGCCGACTTCCACCCGGCCCGGCCCGCTCGGCGTCCGGCCAACTCGGTGCTCGACAACGCCGTGCTGCGCCTGTCGGGCGTTCCCCTCCTGCCCGACTTCCGTGCCTCGTTGCCCCGCCTGGTGGAGTCCCTCGCATGACCGATGTCAGCGCCGTCGTCGTGAACTACAACGCCCGTGAGTACCTCGTGCCGTGCGTCCGCAGTCTCCGCGAAGCCGGCGTGTCGGAAATCGTGGTCGCCGACAACGACTCGCGCGACGGTTCGGCGGAGGCGCTGGCGGCCGCCGAACCCGACGCCAAGTTCGTGCCCACCGGCGGCAACTTCGGCTTCGGCGGTGGGGCCAACCGCGGCGCCGCCCTCGTCTCGGGCGAGTACATCGTCGTGTGCAACCCCGACATCACCATCGAGCCCGATGCCGTCGACATCCTGGTGGCCGCCATGGAGAAGGACGGTCGGCTGGCGATCGTCGGCCCGCTGGTGCGCAACCCCGACGGCTCGGTGTACCCGACGCCTCGGGTGTTCCCCCGCTTGCTCGACGCCGCCGGGCACGCCTTCCTCGGCATGCTCGCCCCCCGCAACCGCTTCACCCGGCGCTACCGCATGCTCGACCTCGACCGCAGCGTGCCGTCCGCCGACGTCGACTGGGTGTCGGGCTCGTTCTTCCTGGCGCGGCGCGAGGCGTGGGACGCGCTGGGCGGCTTCGACGAGGGGTACTTCATGTACGCCGAGGACACCGACCTGTGCTGGCGCGCCCATCGCGCCGGGTGGCGGGTGGGCTTCGAGCCTGCCGCTCGCGTGACGCACGTGCAGGGGGCGTCGACCGATAAGACCCCGTACCGCATGATCGTGGCGCACCACCGCTCGCTGCTCCGCTTCTCGTCACGCACAGCGGCGGGGGCCGAACGGGCGCTCCTGCCGTTCGTTGCCGTGGCGCTGGCGCTGCGCACGGTCATCGCCCTCGCCCACCGAGCAGCCCGGCGGCCTGCGACACGGTAGCTTGGCCGTTCCATGGGAAAGGCTTCGTCGGGGAAGAAGGTCGCGCGGGCCGCGAGCACGGGGGGCGGGCGGACGGCCAGGGGGAAGACACCCTGGGGCTGGTACTCCGCCATCAGCTTGGTCGTGATCGCCGGGCTGGTGCTCGTCGTACTCAGCAAGGACCAGATGGACGAGCGCATCGGCGCGTCGAGCCAGGAGCGTCCGACCACCGAGGACCACTGGCACGCGGCCTACGGGTTCTACTTCTGCGACCAGTTCTCGCCGCCACTCGCCGACAACGGCCGCGACCCCCTGGGCATCCACACCCACGGCGACGGGATCATCCACGTGCACCCGTTCACCCGGGCGGCGGCGGGCACCAACGCCACCATGGCCGTCTACGAGCGGGCGATGGGGATCACACTCGACGACGACAAGATCGAGGTCGGCGACCAGGAGTTCAGCGAGGGCGACGACAAGTGCGGCGACAAGGACGCCGAGGTGCGCGTCCTCGTCGACGGCGAGCCCTTCGAGGGCGATCCCAGCGACATCCGGTTCACCGACCGGCAGGCCATCGTGATCGCCTTCGCACCGCCCGACGCCGAGTTGCCCGAGCAGCCGCCGTCGTTCGCCGGGCTCAACAACCTGAGCGACGTGCCGGGCGGCGGCGCCCCGCCCAGTGGTGTGCCGAACGACGCCACCACGTCGACCACGCCGGAAGGCGGCGCCCCGACCGACCCGTCGACCGGCGAACCGCCTCCGCCCTCGGACGACTCCACCACCTCGTCAAGCACGCCGTGAGAGCCGTCGTCCTGGTTGGTGGGGAGGGGACGCGGTTGCGCCCCCTCACCTTCACCACGCCCAAGCAGATGCTTCCGATCGTGGAGCTGACGATGATCGAGCGGGTGCTCGCGCACCTGCACGCCTTCGGCATCGACGACGTCGTGCTGTCGATGGGGTACCGGCCCGACGCCTTCCTGGCTGCATTCCCCGACGACCGCTGCGCGGGTGTGCGGCTCGTCTACGCCGTCGAGCCCGAGCCGCTCGACACCGCGGGTGCCGTCCGCTTCGCCGCCCGCCACGCGGCGATCGACGACACGTTCTTGGTGGTCAACGGCGACGTGTTGACTGACCTCGACATCGGCGCGCTCGTGGGGTTCCACCGGGCACGACGCGCCGAAGCGACCATCAGCCTCACGCCCGTCGACGACCCGTCCGCGTTCGGCGTGGTGCCCACCGACGCGGCCGGGCGGGTGGAGGCGTTCATCGAGAAGCCGCCGCGCGACGAGGCACCCACCAACCTCATCAACGCGGGCACGTACGTGCTCGAGCCGTCGGTGCTCGACCGCATCGCGGGTGAGCGGCGGGTGTCGATCGAGCGGGAGACGTTCCCTGCGTTGGTGGAGGCGGGCTCGTGCTACGCGCTGGCGTCGGACGCCTACTGGATCGACACCGGCACGCCCGCCAAGTTGCTCCAGGCCAACGCCGACCTGTTGTCGGGGCGGCGGGGCGACGGCACGCCGGTGCCGCACGCCCGCCGGGCGGGGGAGCGGGTGTGGTACGGCGCGGCGGGTCCCGTGGTCGACGGGGCGGTGGAAGGGCCGTCGTTCGTCGGCGACGCCGCCTTCGTGGCGCGGGGGTCGCAGGTGGCGGCATCGGTTGTCAGCTCGGGCGCGCGGGTCGGCGAGGGCGCCGTCGTGCGCGGCTCGCTGCTGTTGCCCGGCGCCGTGGTGGGCGCGGGAGCGGTCGTCGACGGCTCCATCGTCGGCGAGGGCGCGGTAGTGGGCGAGCACGCCCGCCTGACCGGGCTGAGCGTGGTCGGCGGCAACGCCAAGGTGGAGCCGGGCTCCGTGCTCGACGCCGCCCGGGTCCCCGAGGTCGGATGAGGGCGCTCGTCACCGGAGGCGCCGGCTTCATCGGCTCGACGCTGGTCGACCGCCTGTTGGCCGAGGGCCACGCCGTCGACGTCGTCGACGACCTGTCGACCGGCTCGCTCGGCAACCTGGCCGAAGCCCGCTCCGACCCCTCGGCCGACTTCACGTTCCACCGGCTCGACATCAGGGCCGACAGCGTGGTCGACCTCATCGAGCGCCGGCGGCCGCAGGTGGTGTTCCATCTGGCCGCCCAGGCCGACGTGCGGGTGTCGGTCGACCGGCCGGTGTTCGACGCCGAGGTCAACATCCTCGGCACCTTGCACGTGCTCGAGGGGGCGCGACGGGCGGGCGCCCACAAGGTGGTGTTCGCGGCGAGCGGCGGGACCCTCTACGGCGAGGTCGACGCGTCCGACCTGCCCGTGCGGGAATCGCACCCGTACGTGCCGCTGTCGCCGTACGGCGTGTCGAAGAAGGCGGCCATCGACTACCTGACCGCGTACCGGGAGCTGCACGAGGTGGAGTTCACGGCGCTGGCGCTGGCGAACGTGTACGGGCCGCGGCAGGACCCGCACGGCGAGGCGGGCGTCGTGGCGATCTTCGCCGGCCGGTTGCTGGCGGGCGAGCGGTGCACGGTGTTCGGCGACGGCTCGCAGACGCGCGACTTCGTGTACGTGGACGACGTGGTGGATGCGTTCGCGCGGTCGGCGGAGCGGGGCGGCGGGCTGGTCATCAACGTCGGCACCGGCACGGAAACGTCGGTGAACCAGTTGTACGGGACGATGGCCGCCGCCGCGGGCGTCGACGAGCCGCCCGTGCACGCGCCGGCCCGACCCGGCGAGCTCATGCGCTCGGCGCTCGACCCCGGCCGGGCGTCCATCCACCTGGGATGGAAGCCGTGGACCACGCTGGAAGAGGGCTGCGACGCCGTCCTCCGCTGGTTCGAGGCCCAGCAGCCGTAGCGCCTCGCCGTTCTGGTGCCAAAACGGGGGTTCGTGCGACACACTGGCGGCCATGACGAGATGGGACGACGTGACGAAGGCGGCTCCCGACCTCGCAGCGGCGGCGCAGGGTCGCTTCGAGGCCACCGGGCTCGGCCTGCTGGCGACGCTGCGCAAGGACGGCTCGCCCCGCATCAGCGGCATCGAGCCGCTGTTCTGGGACGGCGATCTGTGGTTCGGCATGATGACCGAGTCGCGCAAGAGCGCCGACCTGCGGCGCGATCCCCGGTTCGGGCTGCACGCGGCGACCGTCGACAAGGACGTCAAGGACGGCGACGCCAAGATCTACGGGCACGCCGTGGAGGTCGTCGATGCCGGCGAGAAGGCCCGGTTCGCCAATCGGCTGACAGAGGTCAACGACTTCGACCCGGGCGAGTTCGACCTGTGGCGGGCCGACGTCACCGAGGTGTCGTCGATCCGGCCCGGCGAGCCGCACGACCACCTGCTCATCGAGTGGTGGCACCCGGGCGAGGCGGTTCACCGCCACCAGCGCTACTGACTCCCCACCCCCACCACCGCACGGGACCGGGTGGGCCTAGCGGAACAGGTCTTCGCCGGGCGGGCGCACGATCTCCCGGCGCACCGAGGCCTCCCGCAGCCACGTGGGATCGACGCCGCGCACCACCGCGACCGGCACGCCTGACGCCTTGCCCATGACCAGCTCGGCCGCCGCCGCCAGCTCGTCGGCCACCGCCACCTCCGTCACCTGGAGCTCGCGGCCCGACGCGTCGCGGGTCCCCCGCAGATCGACGACGGCGGCCACGCCCGCGCACCCGATGGCCACGTCCACCACTCCCTGCCGCCACGGGCGCCCGAACGTATCGGACACGATCACGCCCACCGACACACCGAGTCGCGCCCGCAGCCCGTCGCGGATGCGCCGGGCCGAGCGGTCGGGGTCGACGGGCAGCAGGGCGGCGTACCCCTCGTCCACGTTCGAGAGATCCACGCCCGCGTTGGCGCACACGAAGCCGTGCCGCGTCTCGCTGATGACGAGGTCGCCGCGCCGGCGCAGCACCCGGACCGACTCCCGCTCGATGATCGCGCGCTGCCCCCGTGGGTCGTCGGGGTCGACGGGCTCCAGCCGCCCCTCCGCCTTGGACACCACCTTCTGCGTGACCACCACGACATCGCCGTCCTCCAGCGCGGCGGCGCCGGCAATGAGCTCGGCCAGCACGTCGCCGGGGCGCACTTCGGGCAAGCCGGTCACGGGGATGATCGACAGCGCCGTCACGCGTCGAGCACCGTCCTCGCCAAGGCGGCGGCCGCGTCGGCGTCGCGCATGACCGCGGGAGCAACGACGCAGCGCACGCCCTCGGCCTCGACGGCCCCGGCCAGTGCCGCGTCGGCCTCGTCGATCACGAGCGTCGCCGCCAGCGGCGCATAGAGGCGGGCGACGCCGACCGCCGTCGCCTCGTGCCCCAGCTCGCGCAGCATCCGGTCGGCGGGGCCCTTCAACGCCGAGCCCGCCACGATCGGCGACACGGCGACCACGTCCTCACGACGGGCCGCCACCGCCTGCTCGACGCCCGGCACCGCCAGCACGGGACCGATCGACACCACGGGGTTGGACGGGCAGATGACGACACGCTCGGCGGCCGCCACTGCCTCCAGCACGCCGGGTGCGGGCCGGGCCGTCTCCACGCCCGCGAAGCGGACCGCGGTGATGGGCACCGAGTGGCGGCGCCCGACGAAGTACTCCTGAAAACCGAGCTCCCCTTCGCCCTCGACCGTCACCCTCGTCTCCACCCGATCGTCGGACATCGGCAGCAGGCGCACATCGACTCCCCAGGCGGCGGCCACCTCGCGCACGACGTCCGACAGCCGGGCGCCCTCCCGCAACCGCTGCGTGCGGTACAGGTGCGTCGCCAGGTCGCGGTCGCCGAGGCGGAACCACGTGATGCCGCCGTAACGCTCCAGTGCCTCCATCGCCCGCCACGTCTCGTCGACCAGCCCCCAGCCGGTCTCCGTGTTGATCGCCCCCGCCAAGGTGTAGGTGACGGTGTCGAGGTCCGGGCTGATGTGCAGGCCGTGCAGCACTGTGTCGTCGCCGGTGTTGACCACGGCGGTGATGTCGGCAGGGGGGACGACGGCCGCCAGCCCTCGCAACATACGGGCGGCGCCGACGCCGCCGGCGAGGGCGACGAGCACGGCGGCAGCGTAGTGAACCCCCCGCCGTCCTCCCGTTCTGGTCCCCCGATCGCGGGCTGTGGCCCGCGATCGGCGGACCAGACGAGGGAGCGGGTTGCGTCGGGGGGTGGGCGTCGGCAAGGCTTGCCGCCTTCCCGAGATCCACGTGGCGTGTTCGGCGCGCCACGACAATGGGAGCGGCTGGGGCCACGGTGCCGCCGCTGTGCCCGCTGGGTGGGCACACGAACAAACACGGCGAACGAGGAAGAGGTTTCCGAATGACGATGTTCCAGGCGCGTACGCGTTCGATCACGGTGGCGGCCGTGCTGCTCGCCACCACTGTCCTGGCGTGGACGCCCCGTCCCGCCGACGCCGCGCCGAGCAGCGACGAGCGGGCGATCGCCGACGAGCTGTCCACCTTCGTCAACCGGGAGCGCAACGAGCGCGGGCTGTCCCGGCTCGACATCGAGGCCTACGCGGTCGGCACCGCGCAGGAGTGGGCCGAGCACCAGCGCAACTCGGCGGCCGTACAGCACCGCGCCGACATGGCGTCTCGCTACGGCGCCTACCCGGCGTACGGCGAGAACGTCGGCACGACCATGCACGGCACCGGCGACATCCACCGGCTCTTCATGTCGTCGGGGACGCACCGGCGCAACATCCTCCAGCCCGGCTTCGACGCCATGGGCATCGGCGTCGCGTGTGCGGCGGACGGCCGCATGTACGTGACCGTCGATTTCGTCGCCCGCTCGCAGCACGTGGCCAACCGCTACAGCACGACGTCGGTGGCGTCGACGCCCGTTGCCGTGGGCGAGGGCGGCCGCACCTGCCCGCGGCCCGCCGCTCCCGGCACCACGGTGGGGGCTCCCGGCACCGGCGGCTACTGGCTCCAGGCGCGCGACGGCGGGATCTTCGCCTTCGGCGACGTGGCGTTCCACGGGTCGATGGGCGGCCAACCCCTCAACCGCCCGGTCGTCGGCATCGCCGCCACGCCCCGTCGCGACGGCTACTGGATGGTGGCGAGCGACGGCGGGATGTTCAGCTTCGGGTCGGCCCGTTTCATGGGATCGATGGGCGGGCAGTCGCTCAACCAGCCGGTGATCGCCATGGCCGCCCGCCCGCAGGGTGACGGCTACTGGCTGGTCGCCGCCGACGGGGGCATGTTCAGCTTCGGCGCCGCACCGTTCCGAGGGTCGATGGGTGGGCAGCGGATCAACCGCCCCATCGTCGGCATGGCGGCCACCGCCTCCGGCAACGGCTACTGGCAGGTTGCCTCCGACGGGGGCATCTTCGCCTTCGGTGACGCGCCCTACCTCGGCTCCATGGGCGGCCAACCGCTCAACCGGCCCATCGTCGGCATGGCGGCCACCGCCTCCGGCCGGGGCTACTGGCTCGTCGCCTCCGACGGCGGGATCTTCGCCTTCGGCGATGCTCGCTTCTTCGGCTCGACCGGCGGCCATCGGCTTAACAGCCCCATCATCGGTATGGCGCGCAGCCTGTCGGGCAACGGGTACTGGCTGACAGCGGCCGACGGCGGCGTGTTCGCCTACGGCGACGCCGGCTACCGAGGCTCGACCGGCGGCATGCGCTTGAACCAGCCGATCGTCGCGGCCGCCGCCTGACGCCCGTGGCGGCGTTGCGGGTCGCGCTCGACGCCACGCCGTTGCTGGGCACGCCCACGGGCGTGGGGACCTTCGTCGCCGGCGCACTGGCCGAGTTGGCGCGCCGCGACGACCTCGACCTGCGCGC
The DNA here is from genome assembly GCA_019347595.1 of Actinomycetota bacterium. Lineage (GTDB taxonomy): Bacteria > Actinomycetota > Acidimicrobiia > Acidimicrobiales > JAHWLA01 > JAHWLA01. The sequence goes on along the minus strand of JAHWLA010000005.1, from coordinate 18,591 downwards.
CTACGCCTTGTCGCTGCGCGGACGAACCGATCTGCCCGCACGCGTTCCGATGAACGTGGCCGCCGTCACCCGGCCCATGCCCGCCGCTGCGCTCCTGCGGGCATGGAGCATGAGCGACGTCCCACCCGCCTCGTGGTTCACCGGCCCCGTCGACGTCGTCCACGGCACCAACTTCGTGGCGCCCCCCAACGGCAGACGGGGCACCGTCGTCACCGTGCACGACCTCACGCCGCTGCGCTTCCCGCAGTTGGCCGGCCCCCGCACGGCCGCCTTCCCGACGCTCGTGCGCCGGGCCGTGGCCCGGGGAGCACTGGTGCACACGCCGTCGACGTTCGTGGCGGGCGAGGTGGTCGACCTGCTCGGCGTGGACGCCGGCCGCGTCGTCGCCGTCCACCACGGCGTGCCGACCGTCGAGGCGGGCGGGCGTTCGCCGGTGCGCGGGCCCTACGTCCTCGCCCTCGGCACCGTCGAACCTCGCAAGGACCTCCCTTCGCTGGTGCGGGCCTTCGACGCGCTGGCCGCCGTGCATCCCGATCTCTCGCTGGTGGTCGCCGGGCCCGACGGCTGGGGGGCGGACGCCTTCGCCGCCGCCGTCGCCGCCGCCCACCACCGCGGCCGCGTGCGCCGCTTCGGCTGGGTGTCGCCCGCCGAGAAGGCGGCACTGCTGCGGGGGGCGTCCGCCTACGCGTACCCCTCGCGCTACGAAGGGTTCGGCTTCCCGCCCTTGGAGGCCATGGCGGTCGGCGTCCCTGTCGTCGCCACCACGGCGGGCGCGCTGCCCGAGGTGCTCGGCAACGGCGCCCTGCTGGTGCCGCCCGACGACGCCGAGGCGCTGGCCGAAGCGCTGGAGCAGGTGCTGACCGACGAGCCCGTTCGGCGGGGCTTGGTCGAGCGGGGCCGACGGCGGGTGGGGGAGTTCGACTGGGGCCGCTGCGCCGCCGGGTTGGCCGACCTGTACCGACGCGCAGCAGGGTAGGGGCGTGCGCGTCCTGCTCGTGGCCCAGCAGCTCCGCCGGGCCGCCCCCGGCGGCATCGGCACGTACGTGCGCGGGCTGGTGCAGGGGCTCGACGGGTTGGCCGACCTGACGTTGCTGGCCGGGGGCGAGGGCCTCGGGCCCCCCGTGATCGACTCCCGCCTGCCCGGGCGGCTGCTCACGCGCGCCTGGGACGCGGGCCTGGTACGGGCTCCGACCGGTTTCGACGTGGTGCACGCCGCCGCGCTGGCCACGCCCGCCTCCCGCCACGCGCCCTTCGTCGTCGCCGTGCACGACCTGGCGTGGCGGGCACTGCCCGAGGCCTTCCCGCGGCGGGGCCGACGGTGGCACGAGGCGGCGCTGCGACGGGCGGCCGAGCGGCGCGCCACCTTCGTCGTCCCCACGACGAGCACCGCGGACGCCTTGACGGCCGACGGCCTCGACCCCCGCCGTGTCCGTGTGGTGGACCCCATGTACGGCGCCGACCACCTGCCGCCCGCCGACCACGCCGGCGCCGCCGACGTACTCGCCCGCGCCGCCGTCGACAGCCCCTACCTCCTCACCGTGGCCACGCTCGAGCCGCGCAAGAACCTGCCGCGGCTGATCGAGGCCTTCGCCCGGGCCCGCCCGCTGCTGCCCGAGCCGTGGCCCTTGGTCGTGGTGGGGCCGCAGGGCTGGGGCGAGGAGCTCAGGCCGTCGCCCGGCGTGGTCCTCACCGGGCCTGTCCCCGACGGCGTGCTCGCCGCCCTCTACGCGGGCGCTCGCTGTTGCGCCTACGTCCCGCTGCTGGAGGGATGGGGGCTGCCCGCGGTGGAGGCCATGGCGGCGTGCACGCCCGTAGTGGCGACCGCCATGCCGAGCACCGGTGGGGCGGTGGTGGAGGTCGACCCGCTGGACACGGCGTCGATCGCCGAGGGCCTCGTGGTCGCCGCGAGCGACGAGCGCCGCCGCGCCGAGCTCGTCACCGCCGGGCTGCTGCGGGCGGGCGAGCTCACGTGGTCGGCGGCGGCGCGTGCGCACCTCGCCGTGTGGGAAGAGGTGACGGGATGACGCGACTGTCCCTCGACGTGAGCGCCGTGCCGCCCAAGCCCGCCGGGGCGGGGCGCTACACCATCGACCTGGCGCGTGAGCTGGCGCACCGTGCCGATGTGCAGACGACGTTCGTCGCCCGGCGCGACGACGCCGAACGCTGGGAGGCGCTGGGGGCCGAGGTGTCCGTCGCCGCCGTGGCGCCCGGCCGCCGGCCGCTCCGCCTCACGTGGGAGCAAGTCCGCCTGCCCCGGCTCCTCCCGGGTCTCGGCGTCGACGTCCACCACGGTCCCCACTACACGATGCCCGAGCGCGCCCGCCTCCCGAAGGTGGTGACCGTGCACGACGTCACCTTCTTCGACCATCCCGAGTGGCACGAGCGCACCAAGGTGCCGTTCTTCCGGCGCGCCATCCGGGTGGCCGCCCGCCACGCCGACGCCGTGGTGTGCGTGAGCCGCACGACGGCCGAGCTGCTGCACGCCCGGTGCTCGCCGTTGGCGCCCGTGCACGTCATCCCCCACGGCGTCGACCTCGACCGGTTCGCCGCGGTGGCGCTCGACGACGCCGGCGACGACGCCCACCTCGATGCCCTCGGCGTCCGGGCGCCCTACGTGCTCTTCGTCGGCACCATCGAGCCCCGCAAGGACGTGCCCACGCTGGTGCGGGCGTTCGACCGCATGGCCGGCGTCCACCACGACCTGCGCCTCGTCCTGGCAGGCGGCAACGGCTGGGGCACCGGTCCCGTCGACAAGGCCATCGCCGAGGCCCGGCACGGCGGGCGGGTGGTGCGGACCGGGTACGTGCCCGACGATGCCGTGCCCGCCCTGCTGCGGCGGGCCGCGGCGGTCGCCTACCCGGCGCTGGAGGAGGGGTTCGGCCTGCCCGCCCTGGAGGCGCTGGCGTGCGGGGCGCCGTTGGTGACCACGAGCGGGAGCGCCATGGAGGAGGTGGCGGCGGGGGCCGCCCTCCTCGTGGAACCGGGCGACGCCGACGGGCTGTCGGGCGCCCTCGACATGCTGGTGCGGGGCGACGTCCGGCTCGACGAGCGCCGCCGCCGGGGGCTGGAGATCGCCGCCCGCCACACCTGGGCGGCCAGCGCCGATGCCCACGTCGAGGCCTACCGGACCCTCTTGTAGCGTCGCCGTCATGCGCGTCCTCGTCACCGGCGGCCACGGCTTCGTCGGCCAGTGGTTGTGCGACCACTTGGCCGCCAGCGGCGACGAGGTGGTGGCCCCGCATGCGTCCGAGCTCGACGTCACCGACCTGCCCGCCGTGCGGCGGCACATGGCCGACGTCCGGCCCGAAGCGGTGTACCACCTGGCCGGGCTGGCATCGGTGGCCGAGTCGTGGCGGCATCCGGAGACGGCGCTGGAGGTGAACGCGGGCGGCACGCTCGCCGTTCTCGAAGCGGCGGCGGCGCTCGACCCGTCGCCCCGCGTCCTCCTGGTGAGCTCGGCCGAGGTCTACGGGGTCGTCGGCCCCGGCGACCAGCCCATCACCGAGGACGCGCCGCTGCGGCCGGTCAGCCCCTACGCGGCGAGCAAGGTGGCGGCCGAGTTCCTCGGCGTGCAGGCATTCCTCGGCAACGGCGTGCCGGTAGTGCGGGCTCGTCCGTTCAACCACGTGGGCCCCGGCCAGTCGCCCGGGTTCGTGGTCGCCGCCCTGGCACAGCGCATCGCCGACGCCGCCCGGACCGGGGAGACGAGCCTGTCGGTCGGGAACCTGACGCCCCGGCGGGACTTCACCGACGTGCGCGACGTGGTGCGCGCCTACCGCCTGCTGGTGCTCCGGGGCGAGGCGGGCGAGGCCTACAACGTGTGCTCGGGCCGCGACGTGATGGTGGCCGAGCTGGTGGACCGGCTCATGGGGCTGGCCGGCGTGTCGCTGCGCTTGGAAGCCGACCCCGACCTGGTGCGGCCGGTCGACGTGCCGGTGCTGCGGGGCGATGCGTCGCGGTTGCAGGCGCTCACCGGCTGGCGGCCGGAAATCCCGCTGGACCGGACGCTGGCCGACGTGCTGGCCGCCGCAGCCCACGCGTAGCCGCCCCGCCCTGACCACCCCGCTCGCGCCGCCCCGCCCGCCGCCTGCCCCCCACGGCCGAAGTTGCGTACGAATCGCGTCGTTTTGCGGCGCGATCCGTACGCAAGTTCGGGGAGGAGCGGCGGGCGGCGGGTGGCGGGGCGCGACACGAGGCCGCCCGGGGGGGGAAGGCGGCCTCGTGTCGCAGGTGCCGGGCAGGGGGGAGGCCCGGCGGTTGAAACGGTTGGGTCTAGGCGCCAGCGGGGGTGGTGCCCAAGCGGGTGCGAAGCTGCTGCTGGGCGTCCTTGGCGGCCTGGCGAGCCTGCTGCACCAGCTCCTTGGCCTGGTCGGGCAGCCGGGTCTCGAGGTCGTCGAGCACCGGCTCGAGCCGCTGCTCGAGCTCCTTGACGACGGGGTCCACGCGGCCGGCGAGCTCGCGCAGGAGGGCGCCGTACTCCTCGACCTGGGTGGTCAAGTCCTGGCGGCGGCCGGCCAGGTCCTTGCGCAGCTCCTGGCGGCGCACCTGCGCCTTCTGGAAGCCGATCACACCGAAGCCGACCGCGATGTACGCGGCGTCCTTCAGCGTCTTGGTCACATCTGCCATCTGGGGTCTCCTCATGCGGTCGTGCGTGGCTGCTAGCTACCGTACCACGGAGTGCTAACCATTGCAAGCACTTTGACCACGGGCCGGCGGGCGTCGGCGACTACCCTCGGCTCCCTGATGAGCACCGAGCCCCAGGCGGTGGCGCCCCCCGTCGTCGCCGTCGTCGTCACCCGCGACGCGGGGCCGTGGTTGGAGGAGGCGCTCGCCGCCCTGGGCGCCCAGGACTATCCCAACCTGTCGATGCTGGTCGTCGACGACGGGGGCGTCGAGGACCCCACGGCGCGCGTGGCCGGCGTCCTGCCCACCGCCTACGTCCGCCGCCTCCCCGAGCGCCGGGGGTTCGCCGCCGCCGCCAACGAGGTGCTGCACGTGGTGGAGGGGGCGTCGCACTTCCTCTTCTGCCACGACGACGTGGCCCCCGACGGCGACGCCGTACGTCTGCTGGTGGAGGAGGCGTTCCGCTCCAACGCCGGCATCGTGGCCCCCAAGCTGGTCGACTGGGCGCAGCCCGAGCGGTTGCTCCAGGTGGGTATGAGCATCGACAAGAGCGGCGCCCCCGCGCTCTTGGTGGAACGGGGAGAGCTCGACCAGGAGCAGCACGACGCGGTCCGCGACGTGTTCGTCGCCCCCGGCGGGGCCACCCTCGTGCGGGCCGACCTGTTCGCCACGCTGGGGGGCTTCGACGAGGTGATGCACCTCTACGGCGAGGATCTCGACCTGTCGTGGCGGGCGCAGATCGCGGGCGCACGCGTCGTCGTCGCCCCCGGCGCCCGGGTGCGGCACCTCGAAGCCACGTCGAGCGGCCGGCGGGGCGCGGCGCCCGGCGAGCGCGTCGACCTCGAGGCCCTGCGCGACGAGGTGCGGCCGCTGCAACTGCGCCACCGCCTGCGCGCCGTGCTCAAGAACTACAGCACGTTCCACCTGGTGCGGGTACTGCCGCAGATCGCCCTGCTCGCCGTGGGCGAGTTCCTCTACGGCCTGTTGACCGGCCGCCGCGGCACCTCCCGCGACATCGTGGGCGCCTGGCGGTGGAACCTGTCGAAGCAGCAGCGCGCCGACATCCGCCAACGTCGGCGTGCCGTCAAGCAGGTGCGCGCCTTTCCGGACAGCGAGGTGCGCCGTCTCCAGGTGCGCGGCAGCGCCCGTATGACCGCGTTCGTCCGCGGCCAGCTCGCCGCCGACGGCCGCCTGCGCCGACGGGCGCCGGTGCTCGGCGCCGCGCCGCGGCTGGCGGCCGGAGCGGGTACCGGCGACGCGCTGCGCCTGCCTTTGGCCGTGATGGGCGTCCTCGCCGCCGTCCTCCTGTTCGGCAGCCGCGACCTCCTCGGCGGCCGCCTCAGCGCCGTGGGCCAGCTCGCCCCCTTCCCCGAGGGGCCGTGGCCCCTGCTGCGCGACTTCTTCTCGGGCTGGCGGTCCTACGGCCTGGGGTCGTCGTCGCCTGCCCCGCCCGCGTTCGCATTCCTCGGGCTGGCGGGCACCGTGCTGCTCGGCGCCATGGGCGTCCTCCAGAAGCTGCTCGTGCTCGGCATGGTGCCGCTGGGGTTGGTCGGCATGTTCCGGCTGACCAAGCCGCTGGCGTCGCGCCGGGCCCGGCTGGTGGCGGTCGTCGTCTACGCCGCCGTGCCGCTGCCGTACAACGACATCGCCCGCGGCCACTGGCGGGGCCTGCTGCTCTACGGGGCCTTCCCGTGGCTGCTCGCCCGCCTGCTGCGTGCGACGGGGCTGGAGCCGTTCGGCGACCGCAGCTCGTGGCGCGACCACGTCCTCCCGCTCGGTGTCCTGGTCGCCGTGGTGACGGCGTTCGTGCCCTCGGCGCCCATCGTGCTCGTGCTCACGGCGCTGGCTGTGGTGCTCGGTGCCGCGCTGGCGGGCGAGGCGCGCGACTCGGCCCGCATGATCGGGCTGTCGCTGGGCGCCACCGGCGTGGCCGTGGTGCTGCTGTTCCCGTGGTCGCTCGACTTCGCGCTGCCCGGCTCCGAGTGGGCGGCGCTCACCGGCGTCGACGCCCCCGCCGGGCGTGCGTTCGGGCTGGGTGCCCTCATGCGGTTCGAAACCGGGCCGTTGGGCGCGCCGCCATTGGGGTGGGCGTTCATGGTGGCCGCCACCCTCCCGCTCGTCATCGGCCGAAGCTGGCGGCTCCAGTGGGCCGCCCGGTCGTGGGTGCTGGCCCTGTCGTTCTGGGGCGTGGCCTGGGCGGGCGGCCGCGACTGGATCGACGTGCCGTTGCCCGCCAACGAGCTCCTGCTCGTGCCGGCTGCGGTGGCGCTGGCGATGTCGACCGCGCTCGGTATGGCGGCCTTCGAGATCGACCTGCCCCGCTACCGCTTCGGGTGGCGCCAGGGCGTGTCGCTGGCCGCCGCCACCGCCGTGTTCATCGGCGCCGTGCCGGTGCTCCTGGCGTCGGTGGGCGGGCGCTGGCACCAGCCGCGGCAGGACTTCGACCACCTGCTGTCGTGGATGGAGGAACAACGCGAGCAGGGCGACTTCCGGGTGCTGTGGCTCGGCGACCCCGAGGCCGTGCCCATGGCCGGGTGGCGGTTGCGCGACGGCGTCGCCTACGGCGCCTCGCACGGCGGCGCGCCGACGTTGGCCGACCAGTGGCCCGCTGCCTCGTCCGGCGCGGCCGGGCTGCTCGCCGATGCCGTGGAGCTGGCCACCGCGGGGGAGACCACGAAGATCGGCCGGCTGTTGGCCCCGACGGCCGTCCGCTACGTGGTGGTGCCGTCCAAGGCGTCGCCGTCGCGCGACCGCACCCGGTTGCTGCCACCGCCGCCGGGGCTGGTGGACGCGCTCGACGCCCAGATCGACCTGCGCCTGGTGGCGAGCGACCCGTCGCTGCGGGTCTACGAGAACGCGGCGTGGATCCCGGTGCGGGCGGCGCTGGGCGAGGGCGCGGTGGCGGCCAGCCGCACCGAGGGCGTCGATGAGCTTCTGGAGGCCGACCTGGGCGGCTCCACGCCGGTGTTGGAGCGCCGCCGGTCCGATACCCGGTTCGAGGGCGAGGTGCCCGCGGGCAGCGAGGTCTACCTGTCCAGCGCGGCGTCGGGCCGTTGGGACCTGCGGGTGGACGGGCGCAGCGCGCCGAGGCGGACGGCGTTCGGGTGGGCCAACGCCTACTCGGTCGCCGACGGTGGCCCGGCCACGTTGCGCTACCGCACGTCGCCGTTGCGGTGGGCCGCCATCGCCATTCAGGTGGCGCTGTGGGTGTACGCGGTGCGGGCGCTCGGCCGCCGGCGTCGCGACGCGGGCGAGGTGGGCCCCGAACGTTCGCCGGTGCCCGCCGCCGAGGCGGTGCCCGCGTGACGCGCGTCCGCATCCTCGTCGTGCTGGCGCTGGTCGTCGTGGCGGGCGGCGTGGTCGACCGGTATGTCCAGCGGCAGAGCCGCTGGGGCCCGAGCGTGGCCACGGCCGGCATGCCGGAGGCGGCGCCCGGTTCGGCGCTGTCGTCGACGTGGTATTGCGCGGGCGGCTCGGGCAAGCCCGGCAGCCCGTTCCTCGGCGGGATCACCGTCGCCAACCCCACCGACCACGACGTGGAGGGGACGGTGACGGTGGTGCCCGACCAGGGCGACGCCAAGACCGTGCCGCTCACGGTGAAGCCGTCGGCTGCCACCACGCTCGCTTTCGCCGACGTGGTGCCCGCCGCCTACGTCGGCGCGCTGGTCGACGTCGACAGCGGCCAGGTGGTGGTCGAGCACTGGGTCGCCGGCCCCGCCGGGACGGCGGTGGCGCCGTGCGCCTCGCGGGCGTCGCGCCAGTGGTTCTTCGCAGGCGGCGCCACCGCCCGCGATGCGCAACTCGTGCTCTCGCTCTACAACCCGTTTCCCGAGGACGCCATCGTCGACCTGTCGTTCGCCACCAACGAGGGCCGCGCCGCCCCCGCCGCCTTCCAGGGGATCGTGGTGCCGGCCGGACGGGTGGTGGCCCGCGACCTCGGCGAGCACGTCCGGCGCCGCGACATCATCGCCACTCACGTGCAATCACGAGCGGGTCGCCTGGTCGCCGACCAACTGCTGGTGCGGACAGGCCCCGGCGAGGCGGGCGTGTCGGTGCGGCTGGGCGCCCCGGCCCCGGCGCTGGCGTGGTACTTCCCGGACGGGTACTACACCCACGGCATCACCGAGCGCTACACGCTGTTCAACCCCTCCGACCTCGAGGCGCTGGTCGACCTGGAAGTCACGCTCGACGAGGGCGCGGCCGAGCCGTTCGAGCTCACGGTTCCGCCCCACGGGGTGGTGACAGTCACGCCGTCGAGCGAGGAGCGACTGCCGAAGGGCGTCGGCCGCTCGGCGGTCGTGCGGGTCTACAACAACGTCGGCGTCGTGGCCGAGCGATCGGTCACCGCGGTGCCGCCCGCGCCCCGAGCGGGCCGGGCCGACGTGCTCGGGGCCACTCGCACGGCGCGGCTGTGGGCGTTCGCCTACGGCGCCGCCGGGCCCACCCGCGACCAGTGGGTCATCGTGCACAACCCGGGCGTGCTGGCGACCCGGGTGTCGTTCACGGCGCTGGCCGATGGGCAGCCGCTGGCGCTGGAGGGATTGCAGGACGTAGCCATCGGACCCGGGCAACGGCGGGCGTTCCGGGTGGGCGAGCACGTGCAGCGCGACTCGCTCTCACTCGTCGTGCGGTCGACCGGCGATGTCGTCGTCCAGCGCAGCGTGTTCGTGGTCGGCGGGCCTGGCATTGCCGACTCGCTCGGCATCCCCCTCGACTGACGGATCGCGCTCGGCGAGCGCTCGTTCCTCCTGCTCCTGCATGGCGCGCAGGATGGCCTCGAAGATCTTGGCGGCGTCGGCGTCGAGATGGTTGCGGGCCTTGAGCAGGACGAAGCCGCCGATGAACACCGGCGGGCTCACGAGCAGGAACGCCGTGCGCAGGTTGTCGTCGAAGGCGCCGGAGAGGGCGAATACGACGATGGGCGCGGCGGCCTGGCCGAAGACCACCGAGGCCAGGTTGAAGGCGCCGAAGCCCGCGCCGCGCAGGTTGGCGGGCACGGCGTCGCTCAGGCCCGCCCGCAGCGCGGGCACCGACAGGGCGACGACGAAGAAGCCGACGACCTGGATGGCGAACGTCGGCCACAGCGGGAGGTGCAGCCAGGACAGGAGGAACAGGGCGTTGCCGCCGAGGACGCAGTAGCCGGGGATCGCCATGCGGGCGCCGCGGATGCGGGTGGCGTAGCGGTCGGCGACGCGGCCGCCGAGGAGGACGCCGGGAACGCCGCCCAGCATGACGAGGGCGCCGACCATGGCCTCGGCCGCGCCCTTGTCGACACCCAGCTCGCGCTCGTAGAACTGCGGGAGGGCGGCGCCCAGCGCGGTGACCGTGAACAGCAGGGCCGACACGCCGACCAGTGCGTAGCGCATGGTGGTGATGCCGAGGATCGTCCGCATGTCGGCGCGCAGGCCGTCGACCAGCTCGCGGAGGAAGGCGCCGAAGCCGTCGGCGAACAGCGGCTGGTTGTCGGTGTCTGCGCTGCCCGCACTCGCCGTGTCGTCGATCCCGAGATGGAGGCGATCGCCGTGGCCGCGGCGGGGCTCGGTCATGCGGTAGACGGCGAAGGCGACGACCACGCCCGGGGTGCCGACGAGGAGGAACGCCCAGCGCCAGCCGAGGGCGGCGCCCACGATGCCGCCGAGCCCGACCCCGAGCCCGAAGCCCACGAACAGGAGCACCTGCTGGATGGAGAACGCCGTCCCCCGCTTGCCCGCCGGGTAGTAGTCGGCCAGCAGGCTGGCGGCCGACGGCTCGGTAATGCCCTGGCCGAACCCGAGGGCGGCCCGGATGGCGACGAGGCTGGCGTAGTTGGGGGCGGCGGCGGTGAGGGCGGTGATGCCCGACCACGCCACGACGGTGTGGCCGATCGTGCGGGTGCGGTTCCAGCGGTCGGCCAGGTAGCCGGCGGGGACGGTGACGATCCCGTTCACGAGGACGAAGGCCGACAACAGGACGCCGATGGCCGGGTCGCCGAGGCCGAACTCCTCCTTGAGCGGCGTGACCACGCCGCGCACGATGTTCTGGTCGACCTGGTCGATCATGATGACCAGGCCGAGGATCCACATCGGGCGGTTCGACACCTTGGGCTCGGTCACCGGCAGTTTGTAGCTCATCGGCGGTGGCGACTGACAGAGTGGTCAGCGAGATGGAACGCCTGCTCCTCGCCGCCGCCCTCGTCGTCGTCGCCTTGGTGGTCGCCCAGCTCTTGCAGCGGCGGCGGCCCGAGCCGCCCACGCAAGGCCGCTACCGGACGCCGACCCAGCTCGACCGGGCCGACTTCGAGGGCGCCGACCGGCCGTGGCTGGTAGTGGTGTTCACGTCGTCGACGTGCGCCTCGTGCGAGACGGCGGTAGCCAAGGCGAGCGCCCTGGCCGGCCCCGCGGTCGCCTTCCACGAGGTGCCGTACCAGACGCGCAAGGACCTGCACGAGCGCTACGGCATCGAGGCGGTGCCCACCATCCTGGCCGTCGACCCCGACGGGGTGGTCCAGGCGTCGTTCGTGGGGACGCCGAGCGCCACCGACCTTTGGGCCGCGGTGGCCGAGGCCCGCACCCCCGGCACGTCACCCGAGCCAGGCCTGGGCCGCCCCGCCGCCGAGGGCTGACCGAGGCCGGCGCGCTTCTGGGTGCCGGAACTCCCGCTCAGCGGCACTTCGGGCACCCAGAACAGCCGCCGTCACCGTTCTGGAGGCAGGAATGCCCGCCCAGCGGGCGGTTTTGCCTCCGGAACACCGGCCGCGCCTGCCGAGCGGCTGCTCGCGCTTACCGGCGCTCGATGACGGTGGTGTCGTCGGCCGCCGGGCCGGTGGCGAATGTGGGCACGTGCTCGGCCGCCTTGTTGCCGTTGGGGTGCACCGGTCGGCCGTAGGCCTCGTCGACCAGCCGCCCCACCTCCGCCCCGTCGACCGTCTCGTGTTCCAGCAGCGCCCGGGCCACCGCCTCCAGCCCCTTGCGGTGCTTGCGCAGCTCCTTCATGGCCCGCTCCTCCTCGTCGCGGAGGATGCGCTCCACCTCTTCGTCGATGGCGTGCTGGGTCACGTCGCTGTAGTCGCGCGAGTGCATGAGGTCCTCGCCCAGGAACACCATGCCCGCCGACCCCCACGCCATGGGCCCGATGCGGTCGCTCATGCCCCACTCCCGCACCATCTTGCGGGCCAACTCGGTGTTGCCCACCAGGTCGTTGTTGGCGCCGGTGGACAGGTCGCCGTAGATGATGAGCTCCGCCACCCGGCCGCCCATGCGCACCGCCAGCGAGTCCTGGATGTACGGCCGCGGGTAGATGTGGCGCTCCTCCATGGGGAGCTGCTGGGTGACGCCCAGTGCCATGCCCGTGGGGAGGATCGTGACCTTGTGCACCGGGTCGGCGTTGGGCAGCACATAGGCCAGCACGGCATGGCCCGCCTCGTGGTACGCCACCCGCTCCTTCTCGTCGTCGGACAGCGCCAACGACTCGCGGCGCTGGCCCATGATGACCCGGTCGCGAGCAGCCTCGAAGTCCTCCATGTGGATGGCAATCGCGCCCCGTCGCACGGCGTGCAGCGCCGCCTCGTTCACCAGGTTGGCCAGGTCGGCCCCGCTCATGCCCGGCGTGCCGCGGGCCACCAGCCCGAGGTCGACGTCGGGGCCGATCTTCTTGTCGCGGCAGTGCACCTTGAGGATCGGCAACCGTTCCTCGAGGTCGGGCAGCGGGACCACGATCTGGCGGTCGAAGCGCCCCGGGCGCAGCAGCGCGGGGTCGAGGATGTCGGGCCGGTTGGTGGCCGCCATCATGACGATGCCCTCGGTGGTGTCGAACCCGTCCATCTCCGAGAGCATCTGGTTGAGCGTCTGTTCCCGTTCGTCGTGGCCCCCGCCCAAGCCAGCCCCCCGTTTGCGGCCGATGGAGTCGACCTCGTCCACGAAGATGATGGCGGGCGCCTGCTTGCGGGCCGTCTGGAACAGGTCGCGCACCCGCGAGGCGCCCACGCCCACGAACATCTCCATGAAGTCGGAGCCGGTCACGGACATGAACGGCACGCCCGCCTCGCCTGCCACCGCCCGGGCCAGGAGCGTCTTGCCGGTGCCCGGTGGCCCCACCAGCAGCACGCCCTTGGGGATGCGGGCGCCGATGTCCTTGAAACGCCCGGGCGACTTGAGGAAGTCGACGACCTCGCGGATCTCCTGCTTGACGCCCTCGTAGCCGGCCACGTCGTTGAACGTCGTCTGCGGCCGCTCGGTGGTGTACACCTTGGCCTTCGACCGGCCGATCGACATCAGGCCGGTCATCTGCCCCTGGGCCCGTTTCGACATCCACATGTAGAAGCCGACGATGATCCCGATCATCAGCAGGTAGGGGAGGAGCGAGGCCAGCAGGCTCGGTGTGGTGTTCTCGAAGGTGAGCTTCTCGACCTTCTCCCGGAGCATGGCCTCCACGCCGTCGGGGAGCGGCACCGGCCCCGAGACGCTGAACCGGGTGCCGTCCGTCTGCTCGCCGGTGATGCGGCCCGTGTCGTTGTTGACTGTGGCCGAGGCCACCTTCCCCTCGTCGGCCCGGCGGATCAGCTCGTTGTAGGTCAGGTCGGTGCGGGGCTGGTTGGAGAACAACGAGGGCAGCACCAGCACGCTGACGACCAAGACGAACAGGGCGATCATCGCCCAGCGCCAGTTCTGCTCCTGGCCGGGGGGACCGGGTTGGCCGGGCACGCGCGGACGCTCGGGGCGTCCTGGTCGGAGGTCGTTGGGCTGCCGGCTCATGAGTCCGATGTTATGCCCCGGGTGTGACAATCCGACCCTCGGGCCCGCCGTCTACCTGGACTGTGAATCACAACACCGTCTTAGGCAGCACCCGCGTTGCACAAGAACGACGTCCAACCCATCCACCACGGAATGCGTCGACGTCGGTACCGTTGCCACTATGAACACGCGCCACTGCGCCCGCCCTGCCTGCGGCGACCCGGCGTCGGCGATCATGACCTACGACTACGCCAGCCGCACCGTGTGGCTCCACAGCCCCGGCGACGAGCCCGACCCCACGGCGGCATGGGGCCTGTGCGCCGCGCACTCCGACCGGCTCAACGTCCCGGTCGGGTGGGCACTGGAGGACCGGCGCACGCCGATCATCCAGCTCCGCCCCCAGATCGCCGTCTGAGCGGCGGGCGCTCGCCGCTAGCCTCCCGAGCCGTGTCCCTCGACCGCCGCGCGGCCGACCTCGTCCGCAGCCTGGACGAGCACGAGCTGCGCCGACTGGTGATCCTGGCCCGGGGCCGCCTGCACGCGTTGGCCGAGGCGGCGTCCGACACCGGCGGCGACAACGGCGGCGACGACGACGGCGAGGTCACGGTTCCCGCCTTCGGCGAGGACGGGCCGACGGTCACCTTCCGCCGCCAGTCCGTGCGCTGTGGCAAGCAGTCGTGCTCCCGCTGCCCCCACGGCCCCTACTGGTACGCCGCCTGGCGGGAGGACGGCAAGGTGCGTACCCGCTACATCGGCAAGACGCTGCCCTCGTGACCGGCGACGATGCCCAGCCGATGTCGCCCCGTTTCGGCTGGGGCATCCCCGACGCGGCCGTCGGCTTCGTGATCGCCTACTTCCTTTCGGGGCTGACCGGCGTGGCGTGGATGGCGGTTGGGGGCGGCGAATCCGAGAGCTTCGGGCTCGCCGTGGCCACCATCGTCGGGCTGTGGGTGGGCTTCGTCGGCGTGCCCGTCCTCGTGGCCCGTACCAAAGGGTCGGGCAGCGTGGTGCGCGACTTCGGCCTCCGCTTCCAGCCCCGGGACCTGCCGCTCGGCCTGGCCGCCGGCGTCTTCTCGCAGTTCGTCCTCCTCCGCATCGTCTATCTGCCCTTCGGCGACCGGGTCGAGGAGCTCGGACGCGACAGCGAGCGGCTCGTCGACTCCACCCACGGCGTGGCCCTCGTCGTGCTCGTCCTCCTGCTCGCCGTGGGGGCGCCGCTGGTCGAGGAGCTGTTCTTCCGAGGGCTGCTCCAACGGTCGCTGGTGCGGCGCCTGGGGCCGGCGTTCGGCATCACGGTCTCGGCGCTGGTGTTCGGCCTCACCCACTTCGACCCGCTCGGCCTGCTGGGGCTGGCGGCGTTCGGCGTGGTGCTCGGCGCCCTGGTCGAGTGGACGGGCCGGCTCGGCCCCGCCGTCGTCGCCCACGTCTTCTTCAACGCCACCGCCGTGACGGTCTACCTGGTGCGCTGACCTGCGGATTCAAGCTTTTTCGGGGTTCCGCCGATAGCTCTTGTGGAGAGAGCGCCCGGCACCGGGCGGAACAAGGGGAAGCACTATTCCGATGAAGCACTGCCCGCGTTGCCATGCCGGACGTCTGGTCGAGATCGCCCTCAACGTGGGCGAGCGCAAGGTCCGGATGCAGAGCTGCTCCCGCTGCGACACCCGCTGGTGGGACAGCGACGGCGAGCACCTGCCCCTGCCCGGCGTGCTCGATCTGGCCGCCGCCCGCCGCTGACCCGCAGGTCGACCGAGCCGGCTGATCTGCCGCTGACGTAGCCCCGAGGGCGCACTGCGCCCTGATTGTCACACCCCGCCGGCAACATGGGCGGCATGCGTCGTCCCCGCCCCATGACGATCGTGACCGCGGTGGTCGTCGGCGCGGCCTCGGCGTTCGTCTTCTCGCAGCTCCAGCCGAGCCTGCTGTTCTCCAACACCACCCCCGCAGGCGGCGACATGGGCGCCCACGTGTGGGGCCCCGCCTACCTCCGCGACCACCTGCTCCCCAACGGCCGCCTCAGCGGGTGGGCGCCCGACTGGTACGCCGGATTCCCGTACCCCACCTTCTACTTCCCCCTGCCCGCGCTGCTCATCGTGGCGGTCGACGTCGTGCTCCCGTACGGCGTGGCCATGAAGCTGGTCAGCGTCCTCGGCCTGGTCACGTTGCCGATCGCGGCGTGGGCGTTCGGGCGACTCGCTGCGCTGCGTGACCCGGGGCCGGCGTGCCTGGCGGTGGCCACCCTGCCGTTCCTGTTCGACCGGTCGTTCACCATCTACGGAGGCAACATCGCCTCCACGCTGGCGGGCGAGTTCGCCTTCTCCATCAGCCTGTCGCTGTCGCTGCTCTTCCTCGGCGTCTACGCCCGCAGCCTGGCCACCGGCCGGCACAGAGCCCTGGCCGCCGTGCTGCTGGCCCTCACCGCCATCTGCCACGTCGTCCCGCTGTTCTTCGCCGCCTCGGGCGCCGTCGTCCTCACCCTGATGCGCCTCGACCGCACGCGCCTGGTGCGCCTCGCCGTGCCCGTTGGCGTGGTGGGCGCCTGCCTGGCCGCCTTCTGGTGGCTGCCGTTCCTGGCCCGCATCCCCTACACGAACGACATGGGCTGGGAGAAGCTGCGCACCTACAGCGAGACGCTCCTCGGCCAGCGCGACACATGGCTGTTGGTCCTGGCCGGGCTGGGGGCGGTGGCATCGGTCGCGCTGCGCCGCCGGGCCGGGATCTTCCTCGTCGTCATGGCCGCCCTTTGGGCGGGCGTGTTCATCGGCATGCCGCAGGGCCGCTTGTGGAACGCCCGCGTCCTGCCCTTGTGGATCCTGCCGCTCTACCTGCTGGCGGGCGTGGCCGTGGCCGAGGTGGGCCGATTGCTGGGCCGCCTGTGGGTGGAGGGCCCCGACGAGCGCGAGGCCGACCTCGAGGCCGATACGGTGCCGGGCGACTACGCCGCCCGCCGGGCCCAGGCCGATCGCGCCGCGTCGCTGGTGACGCCGGTGGTGGCCCTGCTGCTCACCGTGGTGCTCGTGGGAGTGCCGCTGGGCGTCTCGTGGCTGCCGTTCGAGTCGGCGGCCCAGCGCAGCTTCATCCCCGACTGGGTGCGGTGGAACTACAGCGGCTACGAAGGCAAGGCCGCCTACCCCGAGTACCGCGACGTCATCCGCAAGATGGACGCCATCGGCGACGAGCACGGGTGCGGGCGGGCCATGTGGGACTACGAGTCGGAGCTCGACCGGCTGGGCACCCCGATGGCGCTCATGCTCCTGCCCTACTGGACCGACGGGTGCATCGACTCCATGGAGGGCCTGTTCTTCGAGTCGTCGGCCACCACCCCGTACCACTTCCTCAACCAGTCCGAGCTGTCGGTGGGCGCCTCCCGCCCCCAGCGCGGCCTGCCGTACCACCCCTTCGACGTGGCCCGCGGCATCGAGCACCTGAAGCTGCTCGGCGTCCGCTACTACATGGCCCTCACGGACGAGGCCAAGGCGGGGGCCCGCGCCCATCCCGACCTCCGCCTGGTCGGCAGTTCCGGCCCGTGGACCGTGACCTACAAGGACGGACCCAAGCAGCGCACCTGGGAGTTCTACGAGATCGCAGGCTCGACGATCGTGGTGCCGCTCCCCAACGAGCCCGTGGTCATGACCGGTATGCCGAAGGGCGGCGAGGGCTGGCAGGACGCCGCCGTCGAGTGGTACCAGGACCCGTCCCGCTGGGACGTGCCGCTGGCGGCGAGCGGCCCCGACGAGTGGGCGCGGGTGGAAGGGGCGGACCCCGACCCGCCTCGCCGGGCGCTGCCGCTCGTGCAGGTGAGCAACATCGAGGAGCGCAACCAGGCCATCGAGTTCGACGTCGACCGCGTCGGCGTCCCCGTACTGGTCAAGGTCTCGTACTTCCCCAACTGGAAGGTGTCGGGCGCCCGCGGGGTGTGGCAGGTGACGCCCAACCAGATGGTGGTGGTGCCGACCTCCAATCACGTCCGTCTGTATTACGGCGTCACGCCGGTCGACGTGGTGGCGTGGGCGCTCACGCTGGCCGGGCTGGCGGGCGCCGTGGCGCTGTGGCGGTTCGGCCCCGTCGCCCTGCCCGCCCGGCGCACCGACGACGACGAGGTGGCCGAGGCACATGCCGCGGAGGGCGACGCGCCGGTCGACGACGAGGTGTGGGACCGCGAGCTGGCCACCGTCACCGACGCCGACGGCGAACGGGACTAGCTCGGGGACGGCCCACTAGGCTCGCCCCCCGAGATGCCGTCCTTCGACACCGTTTTCAAGGCCTACGACATCCGCGGCACCGTTCCCGAGCAGCTCGACGCACCCATGTGTCGCGCCATCGGTGCGGCCTTCGCGCGATTCGCCGACGCCCGCCGCATCGTGGTCGCCCGCGACATGCGCGAGTCGGGCGTCGACCTGGCCGCCGCCTTCGCCGAAGGGGTGACGGCCCACGGCGCCGACGTGGTCGACCTCGGGCTCGCCTCCACCGACCTCCTCTACTTCGCCGCCGGCCGCCTCGACGCCCCGGGCGCCATGTTCACCGCATCGCACAACCCGGCGCAGTACAACGGCATCAAGTTGTGCCTGGCGGGCGCCAAGCCCGTGGGCCAGGACACCGGCCTGGCCGACATCAAGGCCATGGCCGCCGAGGCGCTGGCCCACGGCGTCGAGCAGGCGTCGCCCGCCGAGCGGGGCACAGTGGCCCACCACGAGCTCATCGACGAGTACGCCGAGCACGTCGTCGGCTTCGTCGACACCTCCGACCTCCGACCCCTCAAGGTGGTGGCCGACACGGCCAACGGCATGGGCGGCCTCGTCGTGCCCCGGGTGTTCGCCAAGCTGCCCTTCGAGCTGGAGATCCTCTTCGCCGAACTCGACGGCTCCTTCCCCAACCACCCGGCCGACCCCATCCAGCCCGAGAACCTCAAGGACCTCCAGGCCCGCGTGCTGGAGACCGGGGCCGACATCGGGCTGGCCTTCGACGGCGACGCCGACCGTGTGTTCCTCGTCGACGAGAAGGCGCAGCCCGTGTCCGGCTCGCTGACCACCGCCATGGTGGCGGCGTCGATGCTCGAGAAGCACCCGGGCGAGACCATCGTGCACAACCTCATCTGCTCGAAGGCCGTGGGCGAGATGGTGCGGGAGAAGGGCGGCACCCCGGTGCGCACCCGGGTGGGCCACTCGTTCATCAAGTCGGTCATGGCCGAGACCGGCGCCCTCTTCGGCGGCGAGCACTCGGGCCACTACTACTTCCGCGACAACTACCGGGCCGACTCCGGCCT